>DATLNZ010000001.1 GCA_035536535.1 Actinomycetota bacterium
CTCCACGCGGCGGGGGCGCAGGAGCCCCGACTCGAGCAGCTCGGCGGCGACGACGGCAAACGGCTCGGCCCCCAGGTACTCCGCGCATCCACCGGCCTCGGCGACCACCCGCCTGCCGTCGGCCAGCGCGATCGCCTCCGCGACCGCCTCTCGAAACTCCGCGGCCGCCGGACCCCTGTCGCGCAGCAGCGCGCCGCAGCACGAAGGGTGCACGACACGAACGCCCACGCCCGCCGACTGCAGTACCGACACCGCGCTGATGAGCACCGACGGGTCAAAGGCGACCGACTCACACGAAGGGACGTAGACGAAGTCCGTCGTTCCCCGCGCCTCGGTCTGCAGCGCCTCGCGCACCGCCGCGCCTACCGGCGGCAGCGGGTCCACGCCGTAGGGCGACCCGGTCTCCCGGACAAGCCTGACAAGGTCCGCGGCGTCCACTACACGACCGACGAGTAGGCCACGACCCCGCGCTGCACGCAAGCGACCGCGTCGCCGAGCGTCTCGTGGAGCTCTCCCGGCTCCACCACCTGTCGCAGCTGCTGGAGGAGGTCGACCACCTGCTTGGCCCACCGGACGAAGTCCCCTGCCGTGGTATCGCGGTCGCGGAGGATGTCCTCCAGGGTCGCGCCGCGTGCCCACTCGTAGATGATCGACATGAACCCGGCGTCCGGCTCTGACAAAAACTCCAGGTTCTGTCGCTGCTCGACATCGGCGATCGACTTGTAGAGGTTGGCTATGCGCCGCTGGTAGCGCGACAGGTGTGGAGTCGGTGCGCTCTCGGGCTCGTCGCGGCCCCGTGCGGAGTAGACGAAAAGCGACGCCACCGCAGCCATCTCCTCCGGATCCAGCCCCCCGAACCAGCCGCGCGTCAGACACTCGACGACCAGCAGGTCCGACTCGTTGTAGATCCTGCGCAGCGTCTCGCCCTTCGGCGTGAGCTTCCACTCGTCCACGTACTCAAGCGACCGCAGGACCTCGAGAACCCGTTCGAACGTCCGGGCCAGCGTGCCTTTGCGCCTCTTGACCTTCTTGCGGAGCGAAGCCGCATCCTCCTGGGCCCTGGACAGCCGCTCCGCCCACTTCAGCTCCTCCATCAGCTGAGGACACTCGTGGCACGGATGGGACTCGTAGGCCCGGACGAGTTCTCGCGCGGCGCCCCGGTCCACGGACGCCGGCCGCCGCGCGTCCAGCGCCAGCAGGTTGCGAACAAGATCCCTGCGGACCTTGGGCGAGCGCCACGATTGCCCCCGCACGTGCATCCTCGCGACAGGCTCCGGCGGGACACGGAAGTCGCGGGCGGTGATCCGACGGAGCTTTCGGTCCGCGGTCATCACCGTCAGCCGCGGAATCGCTCCGGCCGCAACCCGAGGCTGCTCGAGCACCAGCGCCTTGCCCAACCCGTCGCCCCAGATGACGTCGCCCGGGGCGAGCGCGGCGAACGCCTCCCGGATCCGCTGGGAGCCGCGGTGAGCCGCCGACGCCTCCTCCGCCTCGTGCCGGAGTCGCCGGTACTCCATGATGTCGCCGAGTTCGCACACCGCCTTTTCCTGAAGCTCCTTCACGTCGCGGTCCGCGTCGGACAGTCGCCGCTCCGCCGCAACGACGTCGCGATCGGCGCTGAACTGGGCGAACGACGAGTTGAGCATGTGGAAGGCGTCGCGCGGCTCGTAGGTCCGCACGAGGTTCACGGCCATGTTGTAGGACGGCCGGAATGACGACGTCAGCGGGTAGGACTTGACCGTAGCCAGGGTCGCCACCTTGTCCAGGGGGACCCAGGCGTTGAACAGAACCACCGCGTAACCGATCGAGTCGATTCCGCGGCGTCCCGCCCGCCCGGTCAGCTGCGTGTAGTCCATCGGGGTGAGCACCTCGTGGCGGTCGCCGGTGAACTTCGTCAGCTTCTCGATTACAACGGTGCGCGCCGGCATGTTGATGCCCAGCGACAGGGTCTCGGTGGCGAACACCAGCTTCGCCAGGCCGAGCGCGAACAGCTCCTCGACCGTCTCCTTGAACACCGGGAGCATCCCGGCGTGGTGCGAGGAGATACCGCGGGACAACGCTTCGACGAACGTCCCGAAGTCCAGCGCCCGCATGTCCTCGTCGGACAGCGCCGACGAACGCATCTCCGCGAACTCGCGTATCCGCTCGGCCTCCTCGCGGCTGGTCAGGCGGATCCCGTAGGCCAGGCACGACTGCACGGCCCGGTCGCAGCCGGCGCGCGAGAAGATGAAGCAGATCGCGGGCAGCATCCGCTGCCGGTCCAGGACCTCGGCCACCTCCACCCGGCTGGGGGTGTGTTGGCCGCCTGCGGACCTGCTCCGCCCGGCTCCGCCCGCTCCACGAGGCCCGGCCCGGACCGCCGACTGCGCGGCGCGCGCCCAGGTCCTCTTGAGGTCCGAATGCACGCGCGCCGACCCCTCCTGCTCCAGGAGGGGATAGAGCTCAGGGCCCACCATGGCCATGTTCCGAAGCTCGACGGGCCTTTCGCGCTCCACCACCACGCGCGTCGTCCCGCGCAAGGTCTCCAGCCATGCGCCGAACTCGGCGACATTCGAGACGGTCGCCGACAGACACACGACCCGGACGTCGCTCGGAAGGTGAATGAGCACCTCCTCCCACACCGCGCCGCGATAGTGGTCCTGCAGGTAGTGGACTTCGTCCAGGACGACCCATCGCAGGCCCTCCAGCGTCGAGGACGACTCATAGAGCATGTTTCTCAGGACCTCGGTCGTCATCACCACGAGAGGGGCGTCGCCGTTGATCGAGTTGTCGCCGGTCAGCAGGCCGACCGACTGGGCGTCGTGGCGGGCGATGAGGTCACCGAACTTCTGGTTGGACAACGCCTTCAGGGGCGTGGTGTAGAAGCACTTCGTGGAGTCGCGGCGCGCGAGCCAGCAGGCGAATTCCGCCACGACCGTCTTGCCCGAGCCGGTGGGAGCCGCCACCAGCACGGACTCGCCCTGGGCCACCGCCGTGAGCGCCTCCACCTGGAACGGGTCCAGCGGAAAGGGCAGGCTCTGCGCGAACTCAGAGACCAGGGGGTTCATGTCGGCGCCGGGGGACGGCTCGGCCTCCGCGGCCGGTTCTGGGACGTCCGGAATCACGGACGACGACGTGGGGGGCGCCCCGCCTGCGGACGCGGCGTCACGGGCTTGCTCCATCGGACACGAGTCTACGCCGGGCCCCCGCCTGATTCCGCGAGGTCAGGGAACCCCCGCCTAGCGTTTCAGGAGCCGCGACAGCAGGATGCTCGCCTCGAACATGAGGTACAGAACCGACGTCAGCACCCCCATCGTCAGGATGTCCACGCTCGGGGTCGCCACCGCGGCCAGCACCGCGATCCCCACCAGCACCTGGCGGCGGTACCGGCCCATCTTCCGCGAGGACACGAGCCTCGTCAGCGTCAAAAACATCAGGACGACCGGAAACTCAAAGGCCAGCCCGAACGAGATCAGGTACAGCATCGTGAACCCGATGTAAGCCTTGGCCGTCAGCAGCGGGCTGATAGCACCCCCGGTGATGGCCGGGCTGATCAAAAACCGCAGCGCCTGCGGAAGCGTGTAGTAGGCGAACACCACCCCCGAACAGAACAAGGCCATCCCCACGACCACAAAGGGGATTGCGTACCGCTTCTCCTTGCGCTCCAGGCCCGGAGAGACGAAGCGCCAGAACTGGTACAGCACGACGGGGAAGGCCAGGGCGAATCCCACATAGGTCCCCAGCTTCAGCCGCGTGGTGAACGCCTCCAGCGGCGACGTGAAGAACAGCCGCCCATCGGCGGGTCCCGTGAGGTACGGCCGCGCCGGCGCGACGACCAGGTCGACCACACGGTCGAACAGGCTCCACCCGAAACCCGACCCGATCGCAACGGCTACCAGGGTGATGACCAGGCGCTTCCGGAGCTCCGACAGGTGCTCCAGGACGGTCATGCCCGCCACCGGGTTGCGGCGGCGCCCCCGCCAGCGCCGAAACCGACTAAACAAGTCTCAGGAGCGCTCTTCGGGCGGAGGAACCTCGGCCCCCGGGGGGACGACCTCCGGTGCCTGGTGCTCGGCCCCCGGGGGGACGATCTCCGCGGCTTCGTGTTGCGGCTGCGACGGCTCCGTCCCCGGCTGCTCCGTCCCCTTCTGCTCGGGCGGCCGCATGTAGGGGAAGTTCTCGTCTGTGGGCTCGTCCAGCGCTAGGCCCGTACGGACCTCCTGCTCGAACTTCGTGGAGACACGGCGGACCTCGCCCAGCGCCTTGCCGATCTGCCTGGCGATCTCGGGGAGGCGCTGGGGGCCGAACACGACCAGCGCCAGGACCATGACGATCAGAATCTCCCCAAAGCCGATGTGTCCCATCAGGCGATTCTAAGTCCGGGGGACACTGCGGGGACGCACGCTCAGATCAGCGCGAAGACGCGCCGGGTCCTGTCCGGCCACTCGACGCAGTCCGGACAGTAGCGAGGCCCGATCTGCGACGGGTCGCGCTCCCGGTACTTTGAGGCGAACAGCTTCGTGTACTGGTCGATCGCCTCCGGCCAGGAGGCCCAGCGCGTGAGGCCGTTCGGAGCGTCCCACCCCCACGCGTTGTGCCCGCGGTGGAACTTGCCGTACGTCGACTCCGTGCCCGAGATCGCCACGATCAGCCGCGGGTCGACCCCGTACTTGAGGCCGGCAACCACGATGTTCTCCGCGAACGGCGCCATGGGCGACTGCCGCGGCGTCAGAAAGCGGCTGATCCTCTCCACGGTGATCCGCTGCCCGTCCACCCCGATGTAGACGGGACGCGACGGCGTTCCGGCGACGGGAGCCGGAAGCGTGCCGATGCTCCTCGGATCCGCCACCTGCGTGAAAGTCGTCGCCGGGATGGTTACGGCGCCGGACGCCGCGACCACCGGCTCCTGGGGGGTGACGACGCCCGCCGGGATGGGCGGAGGAGGCTTTGGAGGACGGACGGCCGTCAGCGGCATCAGCAGCAGCATCAGCAGTGCGACGACCATCGTCGCCGCCACGACCACCAGCCTCGTCAGTTCCGTCTCCCGTCTTGTCCGCTGCGGCCAGTGTGGTGCACAGCACCGGGCGGGACAACAACCTCATCAAGGCGCAAGCGGCACCTCCACGACCACCGCGGCCCGCGGCGCCCTCAGGGCAAATCCCGTCAGCACGCACATCACCTTCGGAGGACGGACCTCGCGCAGGCTCGCGTCGTCCCTTCCCTCCAGCGCCTTCAGGTCGGACATCACCTTGGCCCTCAGCTCCCGGACGCCCCTCCGGCGCCAGTGGGGGGCGAGCCGGCGCGCTCCCTGCCGAAGGAGGCTGCGCGCTCCGTAGCAGTTGCCCCGCTTGAGGTGCTCGTAGCCGACGGAGACCTGGATCAGCCCCCGCAGCATCTCCCTGCGGGGACCGGACGCTCGCCGCCAGACCTCCTCCCACTCCTCGTGGGTCTCGAAGAAGGCGCCGGAGTTGAACAGCCGGGAGCCGGCCACCAGGTGCGCGTGCTCCTCCGGGGGCGTGAGCGGATGTCGTGCCCGGGGCTGAAGCGGCGTCAGACCCCTACTACCGACAGATGGTCCGGGAGCACCGTTCCCAGGTCGCCCTTCAGGCGCCGTTCGAGCAGAGCCAGGTTCAGCACGTCGTCGCGGTTGTACCCGAGCAGGGTCTCCAGAGCTTCGCGGCTTCCGTTGGTCCATCGGTCCCACAGCAGCATCGCATCGTAGCCACTGAGGCCGTGCCAGACGCGCGGGATCCCCAGCGTCGACTCGATCGCCTTCAGGCCGCCCCGGAGGTTCGCCCTGCGGCACTGCAGCACGAGGTCCTCGGACCGGTAGTCACGGAGCATGTCCAGACCCGTCGCCCGCCCGAGGACGGGCAGGTCGAACTGTTCGCCGTTGTAGGTGCAGATGGTGTCCACGCCCGACAGGACCTCGGAAATGTGATCAGCCGACACAGCCGGCGCAACCAGTTGCACGGTCCCGCGGTCTGGACGCAGGACGCCCACGACCGTGACCTCGCCCGAAAAGGACGTCTCGATGTCCAGATATGCGATCACGCCCGGAGCGTAGTGATCCGCGGCGACAGGCTCTTCCGGGTCCCGCATCCCTCGCTCGCCACAACGCAAAGGGGGCCGCAGCACCAGGCTGCGGCCCCCTGCGACGCTTCAACGCCTCTAGCCGGCACTCACCTCAGATACCCGGCACCGCCTGGACCGCATCGTCGCTGTTGTTCGACGCGTTGGAGTCGGAGGCCGAGGACACCGTTGCAGTATTGAAGACAGTGCCTCCAGCAACGATATTCACCGGCACCACGACCGCGAACGTGGCCGTCGCGCCGGGGGCGACCGCAGGCGCTGAACACTGGTTGCCGGCGCAGGTCCACCCCTCACCCGACGTCAGGGTCACCTGCGCAGGGGCGATGGCTGCCCCAGTCGCCTGGTCCACCAACGTCGCGTTAATAGCGGGGGCTGTGCCCTGGTTGGTGACGGTGACGGTGAACCGGGCACCCCCAGCCGAGAAGCCGGACGGTTCTTTCGTCACCGCCAGGTCCGCTCCGGATGTCGCGGGCGCTCGCCGCGACAGGACCGGACCCGCGTGAGCCCGCCCGATGAAGTTGGTCGCTCTGGCGTTCCCGGACTCGCAGTCCGAGCCGTCCGAGACGTTCGTCAGCCGGGCCCTTACGTTTCCACCGACCGCCCCGAAAACCTGGGCTCCCGCGACACAGTCGCCCGAGCGCGCATCGGCGTCCTGATCGATGTCGATCCGGTTGTCTCCGTCGTGGACGATGTCCGCCGTGATGGCGCGGCGGCCTCTGAGGTCAAGGTGCGACTGGGTCGAGAGCCTTCCCTCGCTCAAGCTCCCCGCAGACAGCGGCGTACGAGCTCGTGACCCGACTGAATGGGAGACACCCTGCACGGCCCTGCGCTCGGCGATCCTGGTTCGGGCCTTGGACGCGGCCCCCTCGAAATGACCCGCGGAGGCGGAACCCGCCAGCGCCCAACTGCCGGCCGCGACGACCGACACGACAAATACAGTTCGCAGCAACCTGTTCATCGACTGCCCCTTTATCTGGTGAGCGAGTCCCAGATCCTGACGCAGGAAGGCAGCCGCGTCCAACACCCGTGGTCAGGCGGTAGCGCCCTCCGCGTCGCGGATGCGGATCGCCAGCGTGCGCAGCAGCTTTTTGGCCACCGCGGGAGCCTCGTTGAGCAGGGTGCCGAAGCTGCGGCCGTCGAGGACGAACATCGTCATCGGCGTCCGGGCCGTCACGGTCGCCGTCCGGGGGCCTTGGTCCAGCAGGGACATCTCCCCGAAATGGGAGCCGGGCCCCAGCCTCGCCACGACCTCGCCGTCGATGTGGACGTCGGCCTCACCGTCGGCGATCACGAAGAACTCGCGGCCCGGGCTCCCCTCGCGCGTGAGGACCGAGCCCTGCCCGATGTCCACCGTGTCGGCCAGGGAGGCGATCCTGGCCAGCTCCTTGCGGGTGCACGACTCGAAGAGTGCCACGTCCCCGAGGGCCCTGATCTTGTCGGTGCCGCGTGTGGTAGCTCGCATGGATCGCCTCCCTGGTCCACGGTTCGACCGAAACCTACAGCGGGATCGGACGCGCTTCCGCGTCCTTTTTCACACTCAGCGCTTCTTCCGCTCGTACAGGGAAAGGATCCGTCGCGCCGCCTCCTTCACGCTGGCCGCAAGCGCCGCGGGCTCGACGATCTCGACGTCCGGACCGAGCCTCAGCAGCAGCTTCTCGAGCCAGGGAAACGCGGAGGTCCGGAAAGAAAGCTCCCGGCGTCCGCCGCGCAGCTGGGTGGAGGATTCGACGGGCAGGTACTCGCCGAGCGACACGCCGGCGCTCTCCGGGACCCGCAGCGTCACCCGTTCGTCCTCCGGACCGGGCACGTACAGCAGGGGCGGGGGCAGCTGGGCGTCGGCCTCGTCCGGGGGTTCGAAGGTGTCCTGCGTCACCTCCAGCGACTTCACCCTGTCCAGCCGGAACATCCGGCGGCCGGACACGTCGTGGCACCAGCCCGAGGTGTACCAGTGGCCGTACGAAGAGAACACCAGGTACGGGTCCACCCGCCGGGTGCTGAGAACGTCGCGGGAGTAGGAGTAGTACTCGATCGCGACCGTCCGGCGCTGGGTCACCGCTTCGCGCAGCAGCGGCAGCCAGCGGGCCTCGCTGGATTCCAGGTGGACCTTGATTCGCTCGGCGAGGTCCGCGACACCGCCGTCCTGCGGAAGCAGCGCAGCCGCGAGCTTGTCCAGCGCCGACTTGAGCGGAGCCAGCTCCTGAAGTCCCTCGCTTCCGTTGCGCCCGATCTGCAGCATCTCGACCAGGGCGTGCGCCCTCACATACAGCGGAATGGCCTCCGTCCGGGTGATCCGCAAAGGCTTGGCGAAGTAGTCGGCCATGCGGATGGAGACGTGGTCCTCGTCCACCGATACCTCGATGAGGTCCGCCGGCGTGTACTCCGGGAGCCCGCACAGGAAAAGCAGCTCCAGGTCCTCCACCAACTCCTTGCGTGACGTCGAGAACCTGCGGCTGAGCTCTTCGATGGACACGCCTGGGTTGCTCACGCAGAACGGCACCAGCAGCAGGATCCGCTCGAGACGGCCGAGGCTGCGCCGGCTGTCGGCCGCCGCCGCGCGGGAAGCGGCCCCCGCCGGTTTGGTGGCCTTGCCGGAGCCGCTGGGCCCGGACGGGGCCCTTCGGCGCGGCCGCTTGGCCTCCGAGATCGCCTCCAGCCGGCCCACGACCGCCTTGCGCATCCGGTCCGGCGACCGCACGATCGCGTCCTCACCGAAGCCGATGACCCACGAGACGAAACCGTCCTCGTCCACCACCGGGAGCCGGAC
>DATLNZ010000002.1 GCA_035536535.1 Actinomycetota bacterium
CACGCCGGCCGGGTCGCGTCCCGTGGCGCGCAGGTAGGCCAGCGTCTGGTCGTCCACCGGGAACACGCCTTCGGTGGCGCCGTACTCAGGGGACATGTTCGAGATCGTGGCGCGGTCAGGCACGGTGAGGGAGGCCAGTCCTTCGCCGTAGAACTCGACGAACTTGCCCACGACGCCGTGCCGGCGCAGGAGCTCGGTCAGCGCGAGCACCAGGTCGGTGGCCGTTGCGCCTTCCGGCATGGCGCCGGTGAGGCGCACGCCGACGATCGTCGGCACGACCATGCCCACCGGCTCGCCGACCAGGGCCGCCTCGGCCTCGATGCCGCCGACGCCCCACCCCAGAACTCCGAGTCCGCCGATCATCGTGGTGTGGGAGTCGGTCCCCACGAGCGTGTCGGGGTAGGCGACGGTCTGGCCGTCCCGCTGGGAGGTGACGACCACGCGGGCCAGGTACTCGAGGTTGACCTGGTGGACGATCCCGGCCCCCGGGGGCACGACGGAGAAGTTGTCGAAGGCCTGCTGGGCCCAGCGAAGAAAGGCGTAGCGCTCGCCGTTTCGCTGGTACTCCAGGTCGACGTTGCGGGCGAAGGCGGCGGTGCTGCCGAAGGCGTCCACCGACACGGAGTGGTCGATCACGAGGTCCGCGGGGATCCGGGGGTTCACCCGGGAGGGCTTCCCACCCAGGCGGGCCACGGCGCCCCGCATGGCGGCGAGGTCGGCCACGCAGGGCACGCCGGTAAAGTCCTGCAGGACGACGCGGGCCGGGTGGTAGGGGAACTCGACGTTGCCGGACTTCGGCCAGCCCAGCAGGGCCTGCAGATGGTCGGCGTTGGCCCCGTTTCCCTGGTGGCGCAGGACGTTTTCGATGAACACTCTCAGGACGTAGGGCAGGCGCGCGAGCTTGCGCTCGCGCATCAGGTCCGCAAGCGGCCAGTACCCGACGGATCCCGACGAGGTCTGCAGCGTGTCGATCGAAGTCCTCCTTGTCACGGGGGCCGGGTCCATCAGCCTATCGAGGCTTGCGCCTACCCTGGGGCGTGATCTGGATCGGGACGAGCGGCTGGCAGTACGACTCGTGGAAGGATCGTCTCTACCCGGACAAGCTCCCGAAGGCCAAGTGGCTGGAGTACTTCTCCGCCCGGTTCCCGACGGTCGAGGTCAACAACTCCTTCTACCGGCTGCCCAGTGAGGCCAGCTTCGTGCGGTGGAGACAGGAGTCGCACCCGGACTTCCAGGTCACGGTGAAGGCCAGCAGGTACATCACGCACATCAAGCGCCTGATGGAGCCGGAGGACTCCATCAAGCTGCTGTGGTCGAGGATGTCCGGACTTGGGCCGAAGCTGGCCACCGTCCTGTTCCAGCTGCCCCCGACCTTCAAGGCCGACGTCGACCGCCTCAAGCATTTCCTTGCGGCTCTGCCGAAGCAGACGCCGTGCGCGCTGGAGGTGCGCCACCCGTCCTGGGACCTGCCGGAGGTGTACTCGGCCCTGGACGAAGCCGGCGTGGCCTATGTGCTCGGGGACCGTCCCGGCCTGCACGCGCCGGACGTGGTGACGGGCGGGTGGTCCTACGTCCGATTCCACCAGGGCACGCCCGAGGGCCCGTTCTACCCGCTGGACGCCATGCAGCGATGGGCGGACCGCATCGCGTCGATGCCGGCTTCGGACGTCTGGGTGTACTTCAACAACGACCCGCTGGGGGCCGCCCTGGTCGACGCGCGGACGCTCACGGAGCTGCTCGAGCAGCGTCTTCCCGGACAGGTACGAGGTCCAGCCGAAGAAAGTTGACGAACCGCCGACGGTGCCCTCAGGCTGTCGGGGCGCTGGGGCGGCGCAGGTTAGGCTCGAAAGGACCCATGCCGGATCGACAGTTTGGTCGGTTGCGCCGGGCGACTCGTCCGGCCCTCGCGTCGCTGATCCTGTTGGCGACGGCCTGCGCCAAAAACGCCCCCTACGACACCCTCAGCCCCGAAGGGCCCATCGCCCGCACGCAGGATGCGCTGTTCAAGCCGGTGTTCTGGATCGCCGTGGTCGTCTTTGTCCTGGTGGAGGGGGCGCTGGTCTACGCGATGGTGCGGTTCAGGGACCGCGGCCAGGAGGGCCTGCCGCGCCAGGTCCACGGCAGCCCCAAGCTGGAGATCGCCTGGACCATCGCGCCGGCACTGATCCTTGCGGCCATCGCCGTGCCAACCGTCGTGACGATCTTCGACCTTTCCGAGCGGCAGCCCGGCGGCATGAAGGTGAACGTGATCGGGCATCAGTGGTGGTGGGAGTACCGGTACCCCGACGGCGGCGTCGTCACGGCCACCGACCTGCACATCCCCACGGGGCGTCCGGTGTACCTCGACCTGGAGGCCTACGAGGAAGGCCCAGTGGCGACCACGCCCGCCAAAAAGGACGAGGGGGTCATCCACAGCTTCTGGCCCCCCAAGCTTGCGGGCAAGCAGGACGTGGTCCCCGGCCGGGTCAACAGGATGACCATCCAGGCGGACCGTCCCGGCGTCTACGAGGGACAGTGTGCCGAGTTCTGCGGGCTGTCCCACGCGAACATGCGCCTGACGGTGATCGCGCACTCGCAGCAGGACTTCGACCGGTGGCTGGCCGACCAGAAGCGTCCCGCCGCGCAGCCGTCCGGGGGCCGGGCCGCGAGTGGCCTGCAGGCGTTCCGGGAGAAGGGGTGCGCCTCCTGCCATGCGATCGGCGGGGTGTCCGAGGGACTCGGGGGGCCCAACCTGACGCACCTGGCATCCCGAGAGACGTTCGCCGGAGGCACCTTCCGCCGCACCGACGAGAACCTGGAGCAGTGGCTGAGAAATCCTCCGGGCATGAAGCCCGGGTCGAAGATGCCGAACCTCAACCTGAGCCAGGACGAGATCGACGGGTTGGTGGCTTACCTGCAGACGCTAAAGTGATTGTGAATCCGTGCACAAGGTGAGGGGAGACCGGTAGATGGCGATCGCGCAGCGCGAGAACCTTCCCGCCACGAGCCTTTTCCGCAGGCCCTCGGCCACCACCGGCGTCTGGTCCTGGATCACGACGGTGGACCACAAGCGGATCGGGATCCTGTACGGCGTCACTTCATTCGTCTTCTTCATCCTCGGGGGGATCGAGGCGCTGCTGCTCAGGCTTCAACTGGCGGCCCCCGACGGCAAGGTGCTGGACGCCGACCTGTACAACCAGCTTTTCACCATGCACGGCACCACGATGATCTTTTTGGTCGTGATGCCGATGTCCGCGGCCTTTTTCAACTTCTTCATCCCGCTGATGATCGGCGCCCGCGACGTGGCCTTCCCGAGGCTCAACGCCTTCAGCTACTGGGTGTTTCTGCTCGGCGGGATCTTCCTGTACTCCAGCTTCTTCCTCGGGGGCTTTCCGGACGGCGGCTGGTTCGGCTACGCGCCGCTGTCGACGGAGTCCTACGGGGCCCTTCCCAACGCCGCGTCCCGGATGGACTTCTGGGCCCTCGGCCTGCAGATCCTGGGAATCGCGTCGCTGGTGGCATCCGTGAACTTCGTCACGACCATCATCAACATGCGCGCGCCCGGCATGAGCTTCATGCGAATGCCGGTGTTCGTGTGGATGACCCTGGTCGTGAACTTCCTGCTCCTGTTCGCGATGCCGGTCATCGCGGTGGCCCTGTTCCAGGTCATGTTCGACAGGTTCTTCGGAACCGGGTTCTTCGACGTCGCGATGGGCGGCGACCCGGTGCTGTGGCAGCACATGTTCTGGCTGTTCGGGCACCCCGAGGTGTACATCCTCATCCTGCCCGCCATGGGCATCGTGTCCGAGATCCTGCCGACGTTCTCCCGCAAGCCGCTTTTCGGCTACCCCTTCGTCGTCTTTTCCGGGATCGCGATCGGGTTCATGGGCTGGGGCGTGTGGGCCCACCACATGTTCGCGGTGGGGCTGGGGCCGGTCGCAAACTCGGCGTTCGCGCTGTCCACCATGTTCATAGCCGTGCCCACGGGGGTGAAAATCTTCAACTGGCTCGGCACCTTGTGGGGGGGGCGCATCAGGTTCAAGACGCCGATGCTGTTCAGCCTGGGCTTCGTGGCGATGTTCGTCATCGGCGGGCTGTCCGGAGTGACCCACGCCCTGGTGCCTCACGACGCGCAGCAGACGGACACCTACTACATCGTCGCCCACTTCCACTACGTGCTGTTCGGCGGAGCGATCTTCGGACTTTTCGCCGGGATGTACTACTGGTGGCCAAAGGTGTTCGGACGGCTGCTCGGCGAGCGTCTCGGGAAGCTGCACTTCTGGCTCATGCTCATCGGCTTCAACCTCACGTTCGGGCCGATGCACATCCTGGGCCTGCAGGGCATGGCCCGGCGCTACTACCGGTACAGGGCCGAGGATGGTTTCACGGCGTGGAACTTCATCGCCACCGTCGGCTCGTTCATCATCGCGCTGTCCATCCTGGTCTTCCTGGTGAACGTCGCCCTGGCGCACCGCAAGCCGAAGACCGCGTCCGCGGATCCCTGGGATGGGCGGACGCTGGAGTGGACGATCCCGTCGCCGCCGCCGGAGTACAACTTCGCCGAGATCCCGACGGTGCACGCGGTGGACGACTTCTGGCACCGCAAGTACGCCGAGGACAAGTCCGGACGCGCGCAACCGGTGCCGGCGGGGGGCTCTGAGGAGGCCGAGTCGGGACACGACGGACACGGAATCCACATGCCCTCGCCGTCCTACTTCCCGCTGGTGGCCGCGCTGGGCCTGCCGCTGATCGGCTACGGCCTGATCTACCAGTGGGCGATCGCCGCGGTGGGCGCGATGATGACGCTGGTGGGCCTGTACGGGTGGGCCCTCGAGCCGTCCACGGAGCCGGAGCCGGCGCAACACGAGAGCACGTCGAGCCGGGTGGCGGACTGACCATGGCCACCACCGAGCAGCACGTCGAGGAGCATCACCACACCAGCACCGGCCTGGACAACAAGAAGATGGCCATGTGGGCCTTCCTCGGGTCCGAGTGCCTGCTGTTCGGGGCCCTGATCTCGGCCTACCTGCTGTACCGCAAGCGGGGGCCGGGCAAGCACCCGGCAGACCTGTACGACATCCCGTTCACGTCGGTGAGCTCCTTCGTCCTGCTTATGAGCTCGCTGACGATGGTCCTGGCGCTGTCCGGAATCCAGCGCGGGGATGGCCGCCGGCTGCGCGTCTGGCTGGTGGCGACTGCCGTGCTGGGCATGACGTTCATCGCCGGACAGGTCTACGAGTTCACGACATTCGTGAAGGAGGGAATGAGCCTCACCTCCAACGCCGGAGCGAGCGCCTTTTTCGTGCTGACGGGCTTCCACGGCACCCACGTCTCGATCGGGATCATCATGCTGCTGTCGCTGGTCGGGCTGTCCCTGGCGGGCAAGCTGCCCGCGGAGCGGTCGCTGGCCGTTGAGCTCGCGGGGCTTTACTGGCACTTCGTGGACATCGTCTGGATCGTGATCTTCACCGTCGTCTACCTCGTGCCTTCCTAGGAGGACAGTCCTTGGCGCAAGCGGACGCGCACGCAACCGAGCACGCCCACCCGGGCCCCGGCGAGTACGTCAAGGTCGCGCTGGTTCTGGCGGTCGTGACGGCGGCAGAGGTCGGCCTGTACTACCTGAAGACGCTGCCCGAGAGCGTCGTCGTGGGCCTGCTGATGCTTTTCATGGTGGTGAAGTTCGTCCTCGTCGCGCTGTGGTTCATGCACCTGAGGTTCGACTCGCCGATCTTCAAGCGGCTGTTCTACACGGGCATCGTCCTGGCGATCGCCATCTACGGCGTCGTCCTGGTGAGCTTCGGGATGTTCCGGTGAGCGTGCTGGACTGGCATCCGCATCCTGAGGTGTGGGCGCTGCTCGCGGCCTCGGCGGGCGGCTACGTCCTGGCGCAGCGCCGGTGGGGGGCCGCCACCCGGTCCCAGAAGACGCTTTTCGGGCTCGGCCTGCTGACGCTGCTCGTCGCCTCGGAGTGGCCGGTCCACGAACTCGCGGAGCGGGCGCTGTACTCGGTGCACATGGTCCAGCACCTGCTGATCTCGCTGATCGCACCGCCCCTGCTGATGAGAGGAGTGCCGGCGCCCGTCTGGCGGGGGCTGCTCGGGGCGGGGGCCCGGCTGCGGGTCGTCCGGACGCTGTCCAAGCCCCTGCTGGCCCTGGTGATCTTCAATGCGGTGATCGTGCTCACGCACTGGCCGGCGCTGGTGGATGCCTCTCTTCGCTCCGAGCCCATCCACTTCGGCGTCCACCTGCTGCTGTTCTCGTCGGCGATGCTGATGTGGGTGCCGGTGCTGTCTCCGATCCTTGAGCTGCCGGCGCTGTCCTACCCGGGGCGGATGTTCTACCTGTTCCTGCAGTCGCTGGTCCCGACGGTTCCGGCGTCGTTTCTCACGTTCGGCGACAGCGTCCTGTACCGGTTCTACGCCGCGGCCCCCAGGGTGACGAGCTTGTCGGCTCTGGACGACCAGCGCCTGGCGGGGCTGATCATGAAGCTGGCCGGCGGGTTCGTCCTGTGGGCGGTAATCGCCCTGCTGTTCATGAAGTGGTACTCGGCGGAGCGCAGCAGCGACTGGGACGCTCTGGCCTGGCGTGATGTGGACCGGCAGATGCGAACGGGGTTGTCACGTGGATAGGCACTTCCGCGAACGGGTCCTGATGCCCGTGGCGATCATCCTGGGAGCCGCGGTGGTCACGGAGATCGTCGTCTTCGCGTTCTCGCGGGTGTTGCTGGCATCGAGCAAGAACATGGCCGTGATAGTCGCCACGGTCGTGGCGGTGGCGATCCTCGCCGTCGCCGCCGTGATCGCAGCCCGGCCGCGGATCAGGTCTTCGACTCTTGTCGGCCTGCTCGTCCTGTCCGGGCTCGGTGTGGTAGGGGCCGGCGTGGCCACCGCGGGCAGAGAGCGGGAGCACCACGAGGAGCCCGCCAAGGAGGCCGTCGAGACCGTGAAGATCAAGGCCGAGAACGTCCTTTTCGACAAGGAGGACTTCGACCTGCGGGCCGGGGGCCGCGTCGCCATCGAGCTGGACAACCCGGACGTCGTCCCGCACAACCTGTCCATCTATGCCGACGAGAGTGCGCAGGAGCCAGTTTTCAAAGGCGAGGACGTGCGCGACGGCGGGAAGGTCACCTACCGCTTCAAGGCTCCGGACGCGGGCAGCTACTACTTCCAGTGCGACATCCACCCCGCCA
This sequence comes from Actinomycetota bacterium, assembly GCA_035536535.1. Classification (NCBI taxonomy): domain Bacteria; kingdom Bacillati; phylum Actinomycetota; species Actinomycetota bacterium. Next base: position 7,169 of record DATLNZ010000002.1, read on the forward strand.
TGAACGGCACCGTGACGGTGGAGGGCTCCGGGGCGGACTCGCACTAGCCCTGCTCGCCCCTGCCGGAGCCAGCCGGGTCTTGCTCAACCGGTTCTCCAGACGCAGGATGCGCGCGCCCGGCAGGATTCGAACCTGCGGCCCCTTGCTCCGGAGGCAAGTGCTCTATCCACTGAGCTACGGGCGCAACGGCTAAAGACTAATCTGGCTGCCATGCCCGCGCGCATCCTGGTGGTAGACGACGATGCGTCCATCCTGCGGCTGGTCCGGCTGAACCTCGAGATGGAGGGCTACGACGTCCTCGAGGCCTCGGACGGCAAGCAGGCGTTGGACGCCCTGGCGAAGTCCAAGAAGCTGCCCGACCTGATGGTCTGCGACGTCATGATGCCCGGGATGGACGGCCTGGAGGTCGTCCGGCGCATCCGCAAGGACGACCAGCTGGCGGCTCTGCCGGTGCTGTTGCTCAGCGCCAAGGCGCAGGACCGGGACGTCCAGCACGGCAAGTCCGCCGGGGCCGACGACTACCTGACGAAGCCCTTCGACCCCGACGATCTGCTGGAGACGGTGGCCCGCCTGCTCAAGGCAGGCCCGCGCAAGTGATCGACGAGCAGCTCAGGTCGCTCGTTGCGGCGGCCGTGACCAGTGCGGCCGAGGCGGGAGAAGTCGTAGCCGGCTCGGCCGTGGAGTTCGACCTCACGCGTCCGAAGGTCCGGGAGCACGGCGACTGGTCGGTCAACGCGGCACTGGTCCTGCAGAAGGCGACCGGAAGACCCCCCCGCCAGATCGCTGAGTCTCTGGTCCGGCACATGCCGAGGCCCGACTGGGTGAAGGACGTCCAGATCGCGGGCCCCGGGTTCATCAACTTCACCCTGTCGCCCGTCTGGCTGCACGACACGTGCAAACGCGTCCTGGAGCTCGGCCCCCGCTTCGGCTCCTCCGAAGAGGGACGAGGCGCGTCGGTCAACATCGAGTTCGTCTCGATCAACCCGACCGGCCCCCTGCTGGTCTCGCACGGACGCAACGCTGCCCTCGGTGACTCCATCGCCAGGCTGCTGGAGTTCACCGGCCATCGCGTCGTCCGCGAGTACTACTTCAACGACGGGGGGGCCCAGATGCAGCTGTTCGGGGCCTCCGTGGGACACCGGTACCGGGAGCTGGTGGGCGTGGCGTCGGCGGACGACTTCCCTGAGGACGGCTACCGCGGCGCGTACGTGTACGAGATCGCCCAGCAGATCCTGGACGAAGACGGCGACGTCCACGCCCGGGTCCAGCCGGACGAGCTCGCCGGCCTGATGCGCGAGCGGGCGCTGCCGATCGTGATGGGCTGGATCAAGGACGTCCTCGCGCGTTTCGGCATCGGCTTCGACATGTGGTTCTCGGAGACCTCGCTCTACGAAAGCGGCGCCGTGGACGAGGTGCTGAAGCGGCTGAAGTCCTACGGGCATACGTACGACGACGAGGGTGCGATGTGGCTGCGGTCCACCGACTTCGGCGACTCGCGCGACCGCGTCCTGGTCCGGTCGACCGACGGCCGCCCGACGTACCTCGTCCCGGACCTCGCCTACCACCTGGACAAGGCCCAGCGTGGCTTTTCCCGGATGGTCCTCGTGGTGGGGTCGGACCATCACGGACAGGTCCCCAGCCTCCACGCGGGGATGCAGGCTCTGGGCATCCCGAAGGAGATGATCGAGGTGATCGTCTACCAGTTCGTGCACGTCGTGCGCGGCGGCCAGCCGGTCCAGATGAGCAAGCGCCTGGGGACGGGCGACTCCCTCGACGAGCTGCTGGACCAGGTCGGCGTGGACGCGGCGAGGTACACGCTCCTACAGACGTCGCCGGACAACGTCGTGAACTTCGACATCGAGCTGGTCGCGCGCCAGACGATGGACAACCCCGTCTACTACGTGCAGTACGCGCACGCGCGGATCGCATCGATCCTGCGGCGTGCCGCGGATGGGGGCGCCGTGGAGAAGGCGCCGGACTTCGACGTGCTGGTGGACGAGTCGGAGGTCGAGCTGATGCGCGTGATTTCGTCCTTCGAGGAGACCGTGACCCTGTCCGCACGGGACCGCACCCCGCACCGGCTCACCCGGTTCGCCGAGGACCTGGCAAGGAGGTTCCACCGCTTCTACACCGACTGCCGCGTGGTCACCGACGACGCCGATCTGACGTCCGCCCGCCTCGCGCTGTCGCGGGCGGCGAAGCAGGTGCTGGCCAACTGCCTCGGCCTCCTGGGAGTCTCGGCCCCCGAGCGCATGGAACGTGAGCCCGGGGAGCCCGTGGAGCAGGACGCCGTTCCGAAGTGACCTGGGACCGCTTCCGTTCCGTCCTCCCCGCGACGGCGCGAGTCAACGGCCGGGGCAGGCTGGAGATCGGGGGCCGCGACTGCCGGGAGCTCGTGGAGGACTTCGGCTCCCCGCTGTTCGTGATGGACGAGACCGAGGCCCTGGACCGGCTGCAGGCCTACACCCGCGCCTTCGGCGAGGGCTGCGTCCACTACGCCGCCAAGGCGTTCCTCACCGCGCCCTTCGCGTCGCTCGTGGCGTCGGCCGGCGCCGGCATGGACTGCGCCTCGGGGGGCGAGCTGTACACCGCGCTGGCGGGAGGGTTCCCCGCCGGTCGCATCGTGCTCCACGGCAACAACAAGTCCGAAGACGAGCTGCGGCAGGGGGTCGACTCAGGCGTCGGCACGGTCGTGGCCGACTCCGTCGACGACATCGTCCGGCTCAGCCGCATCGCGGGGGACTCGCCGGTGAAGGTCCTCATCCGCGTGACGCCCGGTATCGAGGCGCACACCCACGAGTACCTGCAGACGGGGGTCGAGGACACCAAGTTCGGCATCCCCGTCGGAGAGGCGGCGCTGGAGGCGGCACGGCTGGCCGCGGGCTCTCCGGGGGTGGAGCTGCGGGGCATCCACTGCCATATCGGCTCGCAGATCCTGACCCTCGAGCCCTTTGCGGAGACGGCCGCGATCATGATGCGTTGCCTGGCCCGGTGCCGGGAGGAGACCAGCCTGGACCTGCCTGACCTGAATATCGGCGGGGGGCTGGGGATCGCCTACGAGCCGGGGGAGAAGCCGCCGGCGGTGGAAGAGCTGGCGCGGGTGATCGTCGACCGGGTGACCCAGGAGTGCGGTGCTCTTGGGGCCGCCGTCCCGCGCGTGCTGGTGGAGCCCGGCCGGTCGATAGTCGGTCCGGCGATGGTCACGCTCTACACCGCCGGGGTGGTCAAGGACCTGCCCGGGATCCGCAGATACCTGTCCGTGGACGGGGGGATGTCGGACAACATCCGCCCGATGCTGTACCAGGCGGCGTACACGTTCCTGTCGGCCGACCGTCCGGACGCCCCGCACGACACCGGGTACGCGGTGGCGGGGAAGCTGTGCGAGAGCGGCGACCTGCTCACGCGCAGCGCCGTTCTTCCCGAGGTGCGGGACGGAGAGCTGCTGGCGGTGGCCGCGACGGGCGCCTACGGATACTCGATGGCGTCCAACTACAACCGCCTGCCGAGGCCCGCCGTGGTCGGAGTGCGCGACGGCAAAGTCCGCACCATGGCGCGGCGCGAGACCTACGAGGACCTGGTTCGGCTGGAGCTGTAGTTGCGGGAGCCTAGGCTCCCGGCTCGGTCGGCTTGCCGGCTTCCTGCCAGGCCTTCAGGCCGCCGTCGAGGTGGGCGACGTTGGTGTACCCCAGCTGCTTCAGGGTGTCGGCCGCGAGCGCGGAGCGTCCGCCGCTGGCGCAGTGCAGGATGACCCGCTTGTCGGGCTGCAGCTCTTTGATGTGGTACGGCAGCGTGGGGTCGGCGTAGAACTCCAGCATTCCGCGCGGGGCGGCGACGGACCCGGGGATGGCCGCCTGCTGCCTTTCCTGGGGCTCGCGGATGTCCACGATGACCGCTCCGGACTCGATCTCCTGGGCTACCTGGTCCGGCGTGAGGTTCTCCACCCGCTGCTTGGCTTCCGCAACCATCTCCATCGCGCTCTTGGGCATTTTCGCTCTCCTTTGCCGTAAGGGGTCTGGACCCGATCATCCTCTCTTGGGTGCGCCATATCAAACGGGCCGCTCGTCACCGAGACCGTTTCACCGCGGGTACCCTGCCTGCATGACTGTTCGCGTGGGGCTTCTCGGCTGCGGGACGGTGGGTGCGGGGGCCGTCCGGGCCCTGAAGAACGGAGCGCCGGACGTCCAGCGGGCGGTGGGGTCGCCCGTGGAGATCACACGCGTGGCGGTCCGGGATCCTTCCAAGGCTCGGGACGTCCAACTGTCACAGGACGTGTTCACCCACGACGCCCCCGGCGTGGTGGCCGACCCGGACGTGGACCTCGTCATCGAGGCCATCGGAGGCCTCGAGCCCGCCCGGACCCTCATCCTGTCCGCTCTTGACCGCGGCAAGCCCGTCGTCACCGCCAACAAGGAGCTGGTTTCCACCCACGGGGCCGAGCTGTTCGCCGCAGCGGACGCCCGCGGTGTGGACCTGTACTACGAGGCCGCCGTCTGTGGCGGTATCCCTCTCATCCGTCCGCTGAAGGAGTCGCTGGCGGGGGAGCGGGTCCGCCGGGTCACCGGCATCGTCAACGGCACCACGAACTACATCCTCACGCGTATGACGGAAGGCGGCCTGAGCTTCAGCGAGGCGCTCGCGGAGGCCGAGAGCCTCGGCTACGCCGAGCAGGACCCGACGGCCGACGTCGAGGGTTACGACGCCGCGGCGAAGGCCGCCATCCTGGCGTCCGTAGCCTTCCGCGCCCGGGTGGTGCAGTCGGACGTGTACCGCGAAGGCATCTCGCAGGTCAGCCACCAGGACATCGAGTACGCCCACCGCCTCGGCTACACCGTGAAGCTGCTGGCCATAGCCGAGGACGACGCCGGGGAGATATCAGTCCGCGTGCATCCGGCGATGATCCCGTCGCAGCACCCGCTGGCCTCGGTCCGGGACAGCTTCAACGCCGTGTTCGTCGAGGGCGATTCGGTCGGGGAGTTGATGTTCTACGGCAGAGGCGCGGGCGGAGGTCCGACGGGGTCGGCGGTCCTGGGTGATGTCATCGCCGCGGCCCGCCACCTCGTGTCCGGGGGCCGGGGGCTGGAGGGGACGAAGGTCCAACCCCGCCGGATCAAGCCGATCACGGAGATGCGCGCGCAGTACTACGTCCTGCTGTCGGTGGAGGACAAGCCCGGCGCCCTGGCCGCGGTCGCCGGTGCGTTCGCCGACAACGAGGTCTCGATCCGCACCGTCTGGCAGGAGGGATCGGGGGCCGAAGCACAGCTCGTCCTGGTGACGCACCGGGCGCGCGAGCACTCGCTGCAGGCGACGGTGTCGGCGCTGGGCTCCCTCGACCACGTCACGAAGGTGGTCTCCGTGCTGCGGGTCGAGGCACAGGAACAGGAACAGGAAGGCGACTGACGGTGCCGGAGCTGTGGCGTGGGGTGATCCGGGAGTACCGGGACCGGCTGCCGGTCACGGACGCAACCCCCGTGGTGACACTGCGCGAGGGCGGCACGCCGCTGGTCCGGTCGCCGGTGATCTCTGAGATGACGGGACTGGACGTCTGGTGCAAGTACGAAGGCGCGAACCCGACCGGCTCGTTTAAGGACCGCGGCATGTCCCTGGCCATCTCGAAGGCGCTGGAGGAGGGAGCCAAAGCCGTCTGCTGCGCATCCACCGGGAACACGTCCGCCTCCGCGGCCGCCTACGCGACCAGGGCGGGGCTGCGATGCATCGTGCTGATCCCGTCCGGCGGCGTCGCAATGGGAAAGCTGGCCCAGGCGCTCATCCACGGCGCCGAGGTGCTGGAGGTGGAGACCGGCTTCGACGGGGCGTTCACCTTGTCGCGCGACCTGGCGACGCAGTTCCCGCTGACCTTCGTCAACTCCGTGAACCCGTACCGGATCGAGGGACAGAAGACCTGCGCTTTCGAGATCGTCGACGACCTCGGGGCGGCTCCCGACTACCACGTCTTGCCCGTGGGAAATGCCGGCAACATCACGGCCCAGTGGAAGGGCTACACGGAGTACGGGCGGGGGCGGCCGAAGATGTTCGGAGTACAGGCCGAGGGCGCAGCCCCCTTTATCCGGGGAGAGCCGGTCGAGCAACCATCGACGATTGCCTCCGCCATCCGGATCGGCAGCCCTCAGTCCTGGTCGGGGGCGGTCGCCGCGACGGGGGAGTCCGGTGGAGGCTTTCTGGCCGTCAGCGACCACCAGATCCTGGAGGCGTACCACGTGCTCGCGTCGCGAGAGGGGCTGTTCTGCGAGCCGGCTTCGGCGGCATCTCTGGCCGGCCTGCTGCGACTGGTGGAGGAAGGCCTCGTCGAACGAGGCCGGACGTGCGTGCTGGTCCTGACCGGCAACGGCCTCAAGGACCCGGACCGCGCACTGGCCGAGGTCCCGGCCCCGAAGCGGGTGCCGGCCGATGTCAGTGCGGTGGCGGGGGCGCTGGGATGGTAGGCGGTGGCCATGCCCGCCCTCTGAAGGCGGTGAACGAGTGAATCCCGCGGACCCGACACCGTTCTCGGTCGTCGCGCCGGCGTCTGTGGCGAACCTCGGCCCCGGGTTCGACTGCCTCGCGGCTGCGGTGGGCATTCATCTCCGCGTGGACGTGCAGCCGGGCGGCGACGACGTGATCGTGGAGGGAAAAGGGGGATTCCCGCGCGGGCGGGACAACATGATCGTGCAGGCAGCGGCCACGCTGGACCGCGACCTGCAGCCGATGAGGCTGAGCGTTACCAGCGAGATCCCCGAGGGGCGGGGGCTGGGGTCGTCTGCGGCGGCGGTCGCGGCCGGGCTGTTGATCGGCAGCCGTGGCAGGGAGCTCCCCCTCGACCACCTCGTGGCGGCCGGGTCCGCCATCGAGGGTCACGGCGACAACGTGGCGGCCGCTCTGGCCGGCGGAATCGTGGTCGCGGGCGGCAACGCCCCCTGGCGGTTCGATCCGCGCCCGTCGATCCAGCCGGTCTTCCTGGTCCCCTCCACGTTCCTTCCCACACCCCGGGCGCGCGAGGTGCTTCCCGAGCGGGTGCCCCTGCGAGACGCGGTTCGCAACATCCGGGGCGCCAGCTTGCTGATGGCCCTGCTGTCGGGGTCATGCCAGCCCGACCCGGGACTGCTCCTCGAGGCCACCGACGACGTGCTTCACCAGCCGTACAGGGCTCCGCTTGCGCCGGAGACCGCGGGCCTGGTGGCACGTCTGCGGTCCGGCGGTGTCGCTGCAGCCGTGTCGGGGTCGGGACCGAGCGTCGTTGCCCTCGTGGTCGAGGGGACCCGCGGCGCCTTGGAGGAGCTGACCGAGGGGCTCGATGACGGGTGGCGGCTCCTCGAGCCGGGCTGGGAGACTCTGGGGGCCCGCTTCATCCCGTACCCCGACGACGCAGGAGGTCCCGCCCGCCGATGAGCGCCGCAACCCGCACCGAGGACCTCCAAGCCCTCAAGGACGTCGCGCGCAGGATGCGCGTGCGCATCATCGAGATGACCACCGCTTCGGCCAGCGGCCACCCGACGACGTCGCTTTCGTCGGTCGAGATCGTGACGGCGCTGCACTTCTCCCGGCTCCGGTGGGACCCACAAGACGCCGCGATGCCCGACCGTGACCGCTTTGTCATCTCCAAGGGGCACGGCGTCCCCGTGCTGTACGCGGCCTACGCCGAGGCCGGTGCGATCCCGGACGAGGAACTGAAGACGCTGCGGCAGACCGGATCCCGGCTCCAAGGGCACCCGGACCCCGTACGCCTGCCGTTCACCGAGGCTGCCACCGGCTCGCTGGGCCAGGGGCTGTCGATCGCGATGGGAATGGCCCTTGCCGCACGGATGGACGGTGCCTCCTGGCGGACGTACTGCCTGATGGGCGACGGTGAGATCCAGGAGGGGCAGGTGTGGGAGGCGGCGATGTCCGCGCCCAAGTTCGGACTCGACAACCTCTGCGGGATCGTGGACCACAACCGGATCCAGCAGACCTCGTCGGTGGACGAGATCCTGCACACCCTCAACCCGATCTCCGACAAGTGGCGCGCCTTCGGCTGGCACGTCATCGAGTGCGACGGCCACGACCTGACGCAGGTCCTCGCCGCTCTGGACGAAGCCGCTGCGACACCGGGAGTCCCCAGCGTGATCGTGGCCCGGACCGTCAAGGGCAAAGGCGTGTCGTTCATGGAGGACGACCTTCAGTTCCACGGCAAGGCCGCCACGGACGAGCAGGCCGTCAAGGCGATCGAGGAGATTCTCAGCGCATGAAGCCCACGTCGACTCGCGAAGCTTTCGGGGAGGCCCTGGTCGAGGCGGGCGCAAGCGACCCCCGTGTCGTGGCGCTCGACGGCGACGTCGCCACCAGCGTCATGACCGCCGAGTTCGGCAAGCGGTTCCCGGACCGCTACTTCCAGCTCGGGATCGCCGAGTCCAACATCGTCGGCGTCGCCGCCGGGCTGGCCATGAGTGGGAAGGTCCCGTTCTGCGCGTCGTTCGCCTGCTTCATCACGGGGCGTTTCGAGACCATTCGCATGTCCGTGGCCTACAACCGCGCCAACGTCCGCATCGTCGGGACGCACGTCGGTGTGGGCATCGGTCCGGACGGGCACTCCCAGATGGGTCTGGAGGACGTGGCCATCATGCGGACCCTGCCCAACATGGCGGTCATTCAGCCCGCGACGGGGGTCGAGACCCGTGCAGCGACGCACTACCTCGTCGACCATCACGGTCCCGCCTATCTGCGGCTGACGCGACAAAAGCTTCCGGAGCTGTTCGGCGACGACTACGAGTTTGGGTTCGGCAAGGGGACAGTGCTGCGCGAGGGCAGCGACGTTGCGATCATCGGCTCGGGGGCCGGGCTGCACGAGGCGCTCGGCGCGGCGGAGATTCTCGGCTCCCACGGGATTTCCGCGTCGGTCGCCAACATCCACACGATCCAGCCCCTGGACGACGAGCTCGTCGCCTCCCTGGCCCGCAGTTGCGGCAGGGTCGTGACGGTCGAGGACCACACGGTCGTGGGCGGCCTGGGCGGTGCCGTGACCGAGAGCCTGTCGGAGCGGTGTCCGGTTCCGGTCCTGCGGATCGGGGTCCGCGGGTTCGGTGAGTCCGGCGACCCTGATGAGCTGTACGAGCGGTTCGGACTGTCCGCGGCGAAGGTGGCCGCGTCGGTCGCCGGGTTTGTGCAGTCGCCGGCGGAGGCCGGCCTGGCGCGGCACTAATTCGTTGCCCGTGCGAGGTGCGGGTGCTAGGGTTTCACCTCGGACCGGTCGGGTCCGATAACCCGGCCCCACAGCCTCTGACCGACAGGGCCCATGATCGAGACAATCAAGCTCTGCAAGACGTACAAGGGCGGCATCCAGGCCCTTCAGGACGTCTCCATCCAGATCCCCAAGGGCGAGTTCGTCTTCCTCGTTGGACCCTCGGGGTCGGGCAAATCCACTCTCACGAAGATCCTCATGAAAGACGAGGAGCCGACGGGCGGCGAGGTCTACGTGGCGGGCAAGGACCTCAGCAAGCTCAACCGCTGGAAGGTGCCTTACCACCGCCGGGCACTGGGAGTCGTTTTCCAGGATTTCAAGCTCCTGCCCAACAAGACGGCCTACGAGAACGTCGCTTATGCACTGGAGGTCACGGGCCGCCCGAGGCACGTCCTGGAGCGGCTGGTCCCCCCGGCCCTGGAGGTCGTCGGGCTCAAGGAGAAGATGCACCGCAAGCCCGATGAGCTGTCCGGTGGCGAGCAGCAGCGCGTGTCGATCGCGAGAGCGTTCGTGAACCAGCCGAAGATCCTGCTCTGCGACGAGCCGACTGGGAACCTCGACCCGGCGACGTCGCTTGAGATCGTGCGCCTGCTGGACCGCATCAACCGACTCGGCACGACCGTCGTGGTGGCTACCCACGACCACGCGATCGTGGACATGATGCGCCGCCGAGTGATCGAGCTCGAGGCCGGACATCTGGTCCGCGACCAGTCCCGCGGCGTCTACGGTCCGGTGGGCGGCTGATGGCGTTCAAGGTCGGGTACTTCGTCCGCGAGTCGGCGGTCAACCTCCGGCGCAACCTGCTGATGACTCTGGCCGCGACCCTCACGGCTGCCGTGTCGCTGCTGCTCCTCGGGGGAGTCCTGACGCTGGGATCGTTCGTGCGGGGGATCACCGGCGAGATTGAGAGGCAGGTCGAGGTCGCGGTGTTCCTGAAGGACGAGGTCAGCCAACAGCAGCAGGACTCCCTGCTGCGTTCCCTGCAGGAGCTGCCCGTCGTCAGCGACGTCCGCTACGAGTCCAAGGAAGAGGCCTTCGAGCTATTCAAGAAGCTGTACCGGGACCAGCCCACCATCTGGCAGAACGTGGACCCCGACGTGCTGCCCGCCTCGTTCCGTGTGGCGATGAAGGACCCGGAACGCGTGGACATCATCCGCTCGGCCGTGGGGGAGAACCCGGCCGTGGACCAGGTCGTGGACCAGCGCGAGACCGTGGAGAGGCTGCTGGGTTTCACGAACCTGCTGCGCACGTTCTCGACAGTGATGGTGATCATCCTTCTGGTCGCGGCCGTCCTGCTCATCTCCAACACGATCCAGCTGGGGATCTTCGCGCGGCGCAAGGAGATCGAGATCATGAAGCTCGTCGGGGCGACCAACTGGTTCGTGCGCATCCCCTTCATGTTCGAAGGGGTCGCTGTGGGCATCGCGGGGACGGTTCTGGCGATGCTGCTGCTGAGCGTGGCGAAGTCCTTCATCCTGAAGTGGCTGCCGCCGTTCATCCCGACGGCGGCCCTGCGGGGCGTGGACGTCGTTCAGATGTTCTGGCTGTTGGTGCTCGGCTCCGTGATCGGCGCCCTCGGCTCCAGCGTCGCTTTGCGCAAGTACCTCAACGTCTGACGGGCGTCTCGCCGGGGACCGGTTGCCCCGACGCCAGGGACAGCAGCCGCCGCGCCTTGAGTTCTGTCTCCTCCCACTCGGCCCCCGGGTCGGAGTCGGCGACGATCCCGCCGCCCACGCCGAAAGACGTCAGGCCCCCGGACATCTCGAAGGTGCGGATCGCGACGTTGAGATCCATTGACCTCGCCCCGGCGTCGATCCACCCGATCGCCCCGCAGTAGACACCGCGGGGGACCGGCTCGAGGTGCTCGATGATGCGCAGGACGCGCGGCTTGGGCGCGCCCGTGATCGATGCGGCCGGAAAGGTCGCGCGGATGATGTCCCCGATTGAGGCGTCGGTCCTAAGGGAGCCCGATACGGTGCTCACCAGGTGGAACAGTCCGGGGTGCGGTTCCAGCTCGCACAGCGCGTCCACGTTCACGGTCCCGTACTCGCAGACGCGTCCCAGGTCGTTGCGGGCGAGGTCGACGATCATCACGTTCTCGGCGCGGTCCTTGGCGCTGGAGGACAGCACTTCGGGATCCGACGCCGTCCCCTTGATGGGCCGGGTCACGATCCGTCCCCGGCCGGCCCGCAGGAAGGATTCGGGCGACGCCGACACGACCGACCGCTCGCCGGCCCGGACCAGCGCGCAGTGGGGGGCCGGGTTGCCGTCCAGGAGCACGCGGTACAGGTCCACCGGGTCCGGACACCCCTCGGCGGTCAGGCGGCGCGTGAGGTTCACCTGGTAGCAGTCCCCCGCGGCGAGGTGCTCCAGCACCCGTTCCACCGCCCCGATCCACTGCTCCCGGCCCAGGCTGGAGCGCCACGTGTCCAGCGGCGCAGGGAGCGGCTCCCGAGCGTCCGGACCGGCGTCCAGGGCCGCCTGCAGCAGGAGCCGGGACGGACCGGACCCTTCCAGTCGCGGCGGCCCCCCGGGCTCGAGGACCAGCCTGGACTCAAACCGCGCAAGCAGCAGGTCCGGAGTCTGCGGGGGCGGACGCCCGATCCGAGCGCCCGGACGCGGCGGCTCCACCGCCTGCCCCAGCTCGTAGGACAAAAACCCGGCCCACCAACCGGACTTCAGGCCGTCCAGCGCCCCCAGGGCCGCGTCCCCATTGAGCTCCACGACCTCCACGGGCTCGACGGCGATCACCGTCGCCCGGCCGTCGGGGACCGCCACCAGCCAGGGCTCACGCGGGAGCCTGGACAGGAGGGGGCCGGTCGCAGGGGCTGTCACAGCCCTAGGCCACCACATCGCGTTCGCAGCCACCTTGAGAGTCGTGACAGGCGCGGCTAGAATAGAGCCCTGTTGCCTAGAGTTACATCTGTGACCCGACGCGCCCGCCTGACCGGACGGGCGGGGGCCGTCGTCGTGGCGGCCATGCTCGCCCTTGCTCCCGTGGCCCCCGCGGGCGTCGTCGCCGCTCCGAGCACGCAGGAGTACGACCAGGTCGTCCGACGGCTGGAGAAGGCCCGGGCCCTGATCCGCGAGACGGAACAGCGCGAAAAGGGACTGAAGACCGGCATCGCGGCCCGTCAGGCCCGCCGCCGTGCCGCGGAGATCGAGATCGAGGAGCTCACGGCGGTGGTCGAGTCGGCGCAGGGGAAGGTCCAGGAGGCCGAGGGCGCTCTGAGCCAGGTGGAGGTCCGGCTTCAGGCTCGGACCGAAGAGCTGGAGCGCACGGTCCGGGAGCTGCGCGAGGCGCGCGAGACGCTGAACGAGCGCGCTGTCCAGACCTTCAAGGCTGGGCCGGCGTCGATGCTCGACACGCTGCTGAGCGCACGGTCGGTCGCCGAGCTGTCCAGCCGGATGCAGTTCGTGTCGCGCGTGTTTCGCAGGGACAAGACGCACATCGACACGGTCTCCGAGGCGAAGGCCAAGATCGACGATGAACGGACCCGGATAACAGTCCTTCGGGACAGGCTGTCCGAGCAGGCCGAGGTCGTCCAGACCGAACGCGACGAGGCGGCGACCGTCCGCAATCGCGCCGACTCCCGCCGCAAGGTCCTGACGGCGGAGCTGCAGTCACTCGGCACGAACCTGAAGGTCGTCCAGAAGGACAAGGAGCGCTACCAGCTCGAGCAGCAGCAGCTCGAGTCGGACTCCCGTGACATCGCCGCATTCCTTCGCAGCCGGGGGTCCAAGAAGACCAAGGTGCCTGCGGCAACTGCCGCCCCCAAGGTGCCGGACGTCGAGAAGCCGGGCACGACCAAGGAGCCAGGTGCCACGGATAAGCCGGGGACGAAAGAACCTCCGGTCGCGGACAAGGCCCCGCCGGCGGCGTCCCAGCCCCCGAGCGCAACAAGTTTGGGCTGGCCGGTCACCGGGCCGATCACCTCCGGCTTCGGTTACCGGACCCACCCGATCTACGGCACGAAGCGGATGCACACCGGTATAGACATCGGCGCCCCCACCGGACGCGCGATCGCCGCCGCGGGAGCCGGGACCGTCATCTTCGCGGGGGTCAAGGGCGGGTATGGAAACGCAGTCATCGTCGATCACGGTGACGGGCTGGCCACGCTCTACGCGCACATGTCCTCAATCACGTCGAGCGTCGGAGCCCGAGTCGGACGGGGCGCGACGATCGGCAAGGTCGGATGCACCGGCGCATGCACCGGACCGCACTTGCACTTCGAGGTGCGCGTCAATGGGGAGCCCCAGAACCCCACCCGCTGGCTGTAGCCGGCAGTTGCGCCTTCGGGCGCATCCCTGCGTGCGACAGTTGACGCATGGCCTCCGGAGAGAAGACCGTCGTCCAGAATCGTAAGGCCTTCCACGACTATGCGATCGAGGATCGATTCGAAGCGGGTGTGGTCCTCAAGGGCAGCGAAGTGAAGTCGCTTCGCGAGGGCCGCGTGCACATCCGCGAGGCATACGCGTCGGTGCGCGACGGCGAGGCCTGGATTTCGGGGATGCACATCAATCCCTACTCCAGCGCCTCGACCCACGAGACGCTCGACCCCGTCCGGACCCGCAAGCTGCTGCTGCGGGGCGAAGAGCTGTTGAAGATCCACCAGCTGACCGCCGAGAAGGGCTACACGCTGGTACCCCTGCGGGTTTACTTCGTGCACGGGCTTGCGAAGGTGGAGCTCGGGCTGGGGCGGGGCAAGAAGTCCCACGACAGGCGCCGGGACATCGCAGCGCGGGAGGCGTCCCGGGAAGTGGACCGGGCCTTGCGCCGGTCCGGCCGGTGAACGAGCGGGAGTGACCCGGAAGGCGCTCGTCTCGTCGTCGGAGCAGTATTCCGCCGAAGCGCAGGGAGAGGTGTGCCGGCGGCTGCCGGGGGCGTCGGTCGGACAGGCGCTGGCTCCGGGACTGCACCTGTGGGACCTGGCCACGCCATTCGTGGATGCCGCGTCGAAATTGCTGCGCGATCGTCCGGTGTTCGTCCGGCACGTCGCTCCCGTCCACAGAGTGGTCGTCCTGGCCAACCGGCAGGACGACGACCTCCAGCTCATCCGGACGCAGGTCCGCGACCACCTTCTTGGGCACTTTCAGCCCGGCCTGCCGTTCTCGGTGCAGCACCGCGTGCTTCCGATGCTCGCCTACCGCCCGTACGAGATCCAGGTCGCTCTGCAGGACGAGGTACAGG
>DATLNZ010000003.1 GCA_035536535.1 Actinomycetota bacterium
TGCGGCGCGTCAGGACACCGCGCAGGTGCGACTCGAGGTCGGTCACCAGCCGGACGACTCCGTGGACGAGTACCCGCGGACGGCCTCCACGTCCTTGTCGCCGCGGCCGGACAGAAGAAGCACGACCTCGGCCAGTCCCGACAGCCGTCCCGCATCGGCCTCCCGCATCAGCCAGCCCACGGCGTGCGCCGGCTCCAGGGCCGGGATGATCCCCTCCATCTCCGCCAGCGCCTTGAAGCCCGACAACGCCTCCGCGTCATCGGCCGGCACGTACTCCGCCAGTCCCTGCGCGGCGAGGTGGGCGTGCTCCGGTCCGATGCCCGGGTAGTCCAGGCCGGCGGAGATCGAGTGGGCGGGCAGGATCAGGCCGTCCGGGTCCTGCATGATCCTGGTCATGGCCCCGTGCAGGACGCCGTCCGTGCCCCCGGACACGGCCGCCCCGTGGGAGCCGGTGTGAACGCCCAGGCCCCCGGCCTCCACTCCCACCAGGCGGGGGCCGAGGCCCAGGAACCCGGAGAAGATCCCTATGGCGTTGGACCCTCCGCCCACGCACGCCACGACGAGGTCCGGGAGCCGCCCGGCGTAGTCCAGGATTTGTTCGCGGGCCTCGTCGCCTATCACCTGCTGCAGCTCGGCGACCATCCACGGGTAGGGGTGCGGTCCCACCACCGAGCCGATGACGTAGTGGGTGGTCTCGACGTTGGCGACCCAGTCGCGGAACGCCTCGTTAATGGCGTCCTTGAGGGTCCTGCTGCTGGACTCCACCGGCACGACCCGGGCGCCGAGCATCTGCATGCGGAACACGTTCAGCGACTGGCGGCCGACGTCCTCGGCCCCCATGTAGACCTCACAGTCCAGGCCGAACAGCGCCGCCGCGGTCGCCGTCGCGACCCCGTGCTGTCCAGCTCCGGTCTCGGCGATGACGCGGTTTTTGCCGAGCCTGCGCGCGAGCAGGCACTGGCCCAGGACGTTGTTGATCTTGTGCGAGCCGGTGTGGGCCAGGTCCTCGCGCTTGATCCACACACGGGGGCCGAGGCGCTCGGACAGCCTTCGGGCGTGATACAGCGGCGTCGGACGTCCCGCGTAATGGCGCAGGTGGTGATCCAGCTCGGCCCGATAGTCGTGGTCCTCGCGCGCTGAGCGCCATGCGTCCTCGAGCTCCAGCAGCGCCGGCATCAGGACCTCCGGCGCGTAGCGTCCCCCATAGGAGCCGAACCTGCCCCGTTCGTCGGGCTCGATCCTTAGAGGCGGTCGGTCCGGAGCCTGAGCGTTGGCCTCGCCCGGTCCGGAGGCTACGCTTTCGGCCATGGCCGCAACGCTAGCAGCGCGCCGCTGGGTGATGCCCCTGGTCTGGGGGTTGCTTCTGGCGGCAGCCGTCGTGGCCGGTGCGGCGACATGGGTGCTGACGTCCGCACGGTGCCTGGCGACGTCGGCGGTCATCCCCTCCGGCGCCTGTGGCTCGTCCTGGTTCGAGAGGCTCCTGCTGGCGGCCAGCGCCACCGTCGCCGTGGCGGGGGCCACCGGATTCGCTGTGTCGCTCAGGCGCCTGCGCGAGCGGCGGACACGAACGCACTGAGCTTTTCCGCGTCCTTCACCCCGGGCGAGGACTCGACGCCGGACGAGACGTCCACGCCGTCGGGGCCGAGGCGGGATATGCCCTCGGCGACGTTGTCCGCGGTAAGGCCCCCGGACAGGACCCACGGGACCGCCGGACGGACGGCCTCGATGTCTTCCCAGGGCGCGGTGTGTCCGGTTCCGCCGAGCAGGCCCTCGACGTAGGCGTCGAGGTGCACCGCGTGACAGTCCAGGGACTCCAGCCCCTGAAGATCCTGCGGGCCCCGGACGCGCACCGTCCGCAGGACGACCACTCCGGCCGGCAGCTCCGGGTAGCCCGGCCGCTCGAGCTGCAGCTCCGCCGGGACCTGGACCCCGTCCAGCGAAAGCGACGACACCGCACGAAGGACCGCGCCCGGGCTCGTCGCGTCGAAGACCCCGAAGGCAGACACGCCGTCCGGTAGGGCCTCGCGGATGCGCGACGCCTGCCCGAGTGTCAGGCGACGCGGTGAGATCGCGAAGATCATCCCGATCGCCGACACCCCGGCATCGCAGGCGGCCGCGACGTCCTCGACGCGCGTGACCCCGTCCACCTTGACCCAGATCCCGCGGGGGTCCTCGAGCCTCACGACCGGCCCAGCAGCTCCCTGACGCGCGCAGCCGCGTCCTCTGCCCGGACGAGCGCCTCCCCCACCAGCACGGCGTCCACTCCCGCGCTCTCCAGCGCCTCGACGTCCCGGCGCGAGGAGATCGCACTCTCGCCGACCACGGCCACCCCCGCCGGGACGAGCGGGCGCAGCCGCACGGTCGCGTCCGGGTCCTCCTCGAAGGTCTCCAGGTCCCGGTGGTTCACGCCGACGATCGAGGCCCCCGCGTCCGCGGCTCGCGCCAGGTCCTTTTCGTCGAAGACCTCGACGAGGGCGGCCATGCCGAGGCGATGCGTCTCGTGCATCAGCAGGCCGAGCATCTCGTCGCTGAGAATCCGGACGATCAGCAGCACGGCGTCCGCGTACCAGGCGCGCGCCAGCAGGACCTGCCTCGGGTCAATCACGAAGTCCTTCCACAGGACCGGCAGCTGCGTCGCCTCACGCGCTGCGGCGAGGTCGGCCGCACTGCCCTTGAAGAACTCCGGTTCAGTGAGCACGGACAAAGCCGCCGCTCCCCCGGCTTCGTAGCAGCGCGCCTGAACGGCCGGGTCGAGGCCTTCGTTCAGCACTCCTCGTGACGGTGAGGCCCTCTTGAACTCGGCGATGAGCGACATACCGGGGGCCCGGACCGCGGCGGCGAAGTCGCGCGGCGGAAGCGCCGACGAAACGCGGCTTTGGAGCGTCGCCGGATCGGCGCACTCGGCCTCGACGGACCTGCGCCGCGACTCCAGGATCTTCTCGAGAAACGTCACGGCAGGGACCGGGACAGGTCCACCAGCCGCTCCAGCGCGGCGGCGGCCTCGCCTGAGTCGATGCTCTTGGCGGCCAGCACGGCCCCTTCACGGACGTCGTCCGCGGCGCCCGCCGCAACGAAAGCCGCACCAGCGTTCAGCAGAACGCAGTCCCGGAAGGCACCCGGCCTTCCGTCCAGGACATCGCGCAGCTCGTGCGCGTTTCCCTCAGCCTCCGCACCGGACAACGACTCCAGCGGCGCCTCCGGCAGGCCCGCATCGGCCGCGGTGATCGAGGACCTGGTCACCGAGCCCGCGTCCACCGTGAACACGGTGTTGTCCCCCTGGAGCGTCAACTCGTCGGCCCCGTCTGCTCCGTGGACCACGAGAGCGCGCTCGACGCCCAGCCGGGCCAGTGCATGGGCCACGACCTCCACGCGCCCGGGGTCGCCCACCCCGACCAGCTGGAAGCTCGGACGCGCGGGGTTCGTCAGGGGGCCGAGCAGGTTAAACGACGTCGGGATCCGAAGCTCCGTGCGCAGCGGCATCAGCCGGGCCATCGCCGGGTGGAACGCCGGCGCGAACATAAAGCCGATCCCGGCTTCGTCGATGCACCGCTCCACCTGCTTCGGGGTGAGGTCCAGGCGCACGCCTAGCGCCTCGAGGACGTCGGCCGAGCCCGTCCGGCTGGAGACGGCCCGGTTGCCGTGTTTGGCCACCGGGAGCCCGGCTCCCGCCACCACAAAGGCCGCGGCGGTGGAGACGTTGAGGGTCCCCTTTCGGTCGCCGCCGGTGCCGCACGTGTCCACCAGTCCGGTGGCCGCCGGCCTCACCGGCAGGGCTCGGTCGCGCATCGCGGAGGCGAGCCCGGCGAGCTCGTCCGCGGTCTCGCCCTTCATGCGCAGCGCGACCAGAAAGGCGGCCACGGCTCCGGGAGAAGCGTCTGCCGCGACTATCTGCTCGACGGCGGCGACACACTCGTCAAAACCGAGATCGGCGCCGTCGACCAGCTTGCGAAGGGAGTCGAGCAGCGACATCGGTCAACTCTACCGACCACCATGCGCGAGCCTGATCGTCAACCACAGGGTTGCGCAAAATCGCGAACAAGTCGCCGGCCCAAGCTTCAGGTGTAGCTGCGGGCAGCCTCCAAGGCCACGCGGCCCGCCCGTTCCACCGACGCCGGCTGAACCCGGTCGAAGGTGTCGCCCGGCGAGTGGACGACCGGGTCCTCGCCCGACCACAGCCACCCGGCGCTCATGCCGGCCTTGATGAAGGTGCCGTGATCGGACACGTCGCCCATCGCCACCTCGCGGACCGGGACCCCCAGCCGCCTGGCGATCGATACCAGCCGCGTGTGGGTCTCCGGAACCGTCTCCCTCAACCGGCCGACGACCAGCGACGGCCCCCGGCCGACCATGTCCACGTTGATCATCGCCACCAGGTCCCGCTTGGCCTGCTCGTCCATCGCGGCGACGTAGGCGCGGGACCCCAGGTGGTGGTCGTCGTT
>DATLNZ010000004.1 GCA_035536535.1 Actinomycetota bacterium
GAGGACGGGGGCAGGCCCAACGACGGCCGCGCGGACTTCGAAACTCCGTCCTGCGACCGGAACCTGGACGCAAGGGGTGCGCGTCGCGGGGTCTCCATCACGGGCACCCGCGGCAACGACGTCATCTGCGGGAGCCGCTTCGGTGACTCGATCAACGCCCGGTCCGGCAACGACGTCGTCTTCGGATTCGGCGGCAACGACGCGATCAACGGCAGCTACGGCAACGATGCGCTGCTCGGCGGCAGCGGCAACGACGCCATCCGGGGCTACTACGGAAACGACACACTGTTTGGCGAGTCGGGCAACGACGCCCTGGCCGGCAACCACGGCTTCGACCGGATCGACGGTGGCACGGGCCGCGACGCGTGTAGCGGCGAGCGCAGGGTTCGCTGTTAGAAACAGCACCTTCAAGCATCAGGGGCCCGCTCGAAAGAGCGGGCCCTTCACTTTCGGGTGGGCCGCTGAAGTCCCTCCTGGCCGGCCTTCACTGCGCAGGGTGTCATCCCAACCGCCGGGCGATGTGCAGCACCGAACCCCAGTGACGGCGGACCGTGCCGTCGGGACGATCCGCGAGCCTCGTCCGGATCTCGCCGTACAACCGTTCACGCTTCCACGGCTCCATCGCGATGTGGCCGGAGAATGTTTCGAGGAGTTCAATGTAGGAGTCGGCGTCGTAGGTGCGCTCCCAGTCAAACTGCCGGACACAAACCACTTCGAAGAGTCCGGTCGCGCCGATCTCTGAAGATATCTCCGGCAACTCGCCCGGTCGAGGCCACTGAGCCCCTGCAGGAAGACCTTCGCCTATGTCCTCATACACCTCTTGGATCTCGCGGAAGAAGGGGTCGCCACCGTCAGGGAATACATGGACCGCGTCCCAGACCGCCAGGTGTCCGTCCGGAGTCAATGCCTCCCACGCCCTCGCGTACCGCAGGCGCGGGTCTACCCACTGCCATGAGGTTGCGGCTACGACCAGGTCGAAACGCTCCTCCCCGCGCGGCTCCCAATCCTCGAACCGTCCCTGGAGTATCTCGACGTCAAGGCCGCTGAGGTTGCGCTTGGCGACAGCGGCCAAGCGTTGACCCGGCTCGATACATGTAACTCGCAGCCCTCGCCTGGCCAAGGGTAGGGTCGCCTTTCCGGTTGCGCATCCGACTTCGAGCACACGGCCCCCGGACTGCATCCCCGTGACTGACAGCAGCTCCTCGACGATCTCCTCCGGATAGTCCGGACGCGCCCGCTGATACAAGCTCGCCGCCTGATCGAATGTCGCGGACAGCCGCTCGCGGTCGTCAGTAGCCACGGGTCAGCCCGGCCATCGGCGTCAGCGTCAGGTATGAAGAGTCTCGGTGGACGTGAGGCTGCATGGGCTGATCGTTCCTCCTATCCAACTATGATCCGACCGGCAGACTCTCGACGGGTTGTCTGGGGAGTTGTGCCGCCTTCAGGAGCGCGTGGAGAGTTGGATGGTGGTGGAATCGTTTGATCTGGACGGGCTGTCGGATGAGGCGCTCAGTGAACTGCACAATTTCGATCAGGTCTTGCACGCAGAGTCGGCGCCGGACGATCCCCGAAGGCCGCTGGACGACTACCTCGCGGCGGTTCGCTCGATTCCGCGGTTCATTGAAAGCCATGTCCTGCTGGCGCGGGATGACGCCGGTGGTGTCGCGGGCAAGGCCGAGTGCGTGATCTTGCGGACGGGGGAAAACCCGCATCTCGCCCAACTGGACATGGCCGTGCGGCCGGACATGCGCAGGCGCGGGATCGGACGAGCCCTGCTGGAGTCCGCCGCGGACTTCGCCGCCGCAGACGGCCGCACCCTGCTGATCGGCGTGACGACCGACCGCGTGCCGGCGGGTGAGGAGTTCGCCAAGCGCGTGGGAGCCGAAGCGGCCAACAGGTCCCACGTCAACCGACTCGACCTGCCCACGATCGATCGAGCGCTCGTCGACGACTGGATTTCGACAGGCCCGGTCCGGGCCCCCGACTATTCGCTTCTTAGCGTGGTCGGGCCGCTGCCAGACGATCTCGTCGGCGAGGTCGCGTCCCTGCTCGATGTCATGAACGAGGCCCCAGGAGGGAACCTGAACCTGGAGGACCGCGCGACACCCGTGGCGCACCTCCGGGAGCAAGAGGAGCAGGTGGCGGCGACCGGCAGGATGTGGCGGTGGATCTTCGCCAGGCACAATCCGTCCGGTCGCCTGGTCGGTCTGACGGAGGCGACGTGGAGTCCTTCCAGTCCGGCCAGGGTCCAGCAGGGGAATACGGGCGTCGTCCGGGAGCACAGGGGCCATGCCCTCGGCAAGTGGATGAAGGCGGCGATGCTGCGGTGGATCCTCGAAGAACGCGATGAGTGCGTTGAATTTTTGACGAACAACGCGGACTCCAATGCGGCGATGGTGAGCATCAACACGCAGCTGGGCTTCCAGCACCACATTGCGCAGACGACGTGGCGCGTGAGCCTGTCATCGGTGCGGGCCTACTCCGGTTCCGCAGACCCCAAGAGCTGATGCCTGTGGGGCGCAAGTAAAGCCGTGTTAATGTTCGTGAACTCGTGGATCCCGGGAGGTAGCTGCATGCGTGTACAGGGTCGTGTCTTTTCGAGGGCGGGTCTTGCCGTCGCCCTGAGCGCATTGATAAGCGGCCTGATGGTCACGTCGGCCCCCATCGCGGGAGCCCAGGCACCAAACGATGGCCTGAGCATTGAGAAGCAGTGCAGCAATCCGGAAGGTGGGGACACCACCGCAGCCGGCTTGGAGTTCGGCTGCGTCATCACCGTCACGACCGAAACTCCTGGTGATCCGGACGGCGGGGACAACTTCAACAACGTAACCGTCACCGACCAGGTCTCGCCCGGGAGCGCCGTTGAGTTCGTCGAGGTGGTGACGTTCGCAGCCAACCCGGATGGCGACGAGGTCACCTGTGAAGTCACCAACGAGGAGAACGAAACCGTCGTCTGCGACCTCAACACGGAAACCGCCACGAATCCCGACCCCGGCGAGAACGAGACGGTCTTTGGCCTGATCTACCGGGTCCGCACCGACTTCAACTGTGCGGAGACCGAAGAGGACCCCGACGTCTTCACGAACACCGCAACCGTGGAGGGAACCGAGCAGTCTCCGGAGGCCGGTGAAAACGCTACGTCCACGGACACGGCCACCGGAACCATCAAGGTCGTGTGCCGGGCCGACCTCGCGCTGGACAAGGAGTGCGAGAACGCTACGGTCAACCGGGGCACCGGTCCCGAGGGGCGGATACGAGTCGCTCCAGGCGACCGAATCCGCTGCACCTTGACCGTAGAAAATTTCGGACCCTCGGGGGCCTTCGGCGTGGTCCTCACCGACAACATCCCGGAGAGTGCTGAGATCGATCCAGCCTCCATCCAGTCTGACCCTGAACCGCCGGAGGGCTTCGCCTGCACGGTTCAGGACAATCCGGACGAAGAGCTGCGGTGCGAGGACCCATTCGTAGACGTCGGAGACGTGAACACAGTCACCTATGAAGCGGTCGTCGGCGTCAACGGCGTGGGCCCCGGCCGCAGATTCAGTAACCAGGCGAACGTCACGTCGGATACGCCGGAACGTGCGGTTAACGAGCCCAACGACGACAGCGAGGACTTCGAGACGCCGCCGTGCGACCGGAACCTGGACGCAAGGGGTGCGCGTCGCGGGGTTTCCATCACTGGTACCCGCGGCAATGACGTCATCTGCGGGACCCGCTTCGGTGACTCCATCAACGCCCGGTCCGGCAACGACATCGTCTACGGCTTCGGCGGCAACGACGCGATCAACGGCAGCTACGGCAACGACGCGCTTCTCGGCGGCAGCGGCAACGACGCGATCCGCGGCCACTACGGCAACGACGAAATCTTTGGGGAGTCGGGCAACGACGCCCTGGCCGGCAACTCCGGCTTCGACCGGATCGACGGCGGCACGGGCCGCGACGCGTGCAGAGGCGAGCGCAAGGTTCGCTGCTAGAACCGATCCTCTAGTCAGGGAAAGGGGCCCGTCGGCGCGTGCGGGCCCCTTTTCTGTGCGGCTCGAGGCTCCGGCCGAGACGTAACCACCTTTGCGGTGGTCCCGCGGTGGTTGTGCCTTCTGGCCGGGCTGACGCCGGGGAACTACCTTTTGAAGATGGACACCCTGTGGCAGCCGGTGGCCCGGCAAGCTCTCTCGCCCGACGTGCTCCGATGCCTCGACGGCATTACCGTTCCCGTGGATTGCGGGGGCCGGACGCATCACGTCCGCTGGTCGTCGGGGCAGCTGTCCCTTCTGGATCACCAACTGACCGAGGAGCGCGCCCTGGTCGCCATGGGAGGAGAGCTCCCTCCATGCATGCAGATACTCGCGAGCTGGGGCGGGGACTGGACCGACGACGAGTTGATGGCCGTGCTCGGCACACCCGCCGCGGGTAAACCGCCATGGCTCCGAAGGTGGGGGAGCCCCTTCGCCTCCGGCCGCTCAGCGCGCCAGCTGCGGGCAAAGGCGCTCGGCCTGCAGGAAAGCTCCCGCGACGTCGACTCTGTTTCGTCCCGGATGGAGCGTGCGGACGCCCGGATGAGTGTGATCTCCCGGCTGCCTCCGCAACTCGGGGCGCTTCTGTGCCTGTCGGTGGCTTACGACCTCGGGCCCTGCCGGTGGAAGAGCAACACGTTCCGCCACACGGGTCCGGACTTCCAGGGCGGGTTCTACGAGGCCCTCAATGCCTCGCTGCGGGAGGGGGTCCAGGTGGCCGGCGTCGCGGAGGGGGGCCGGGAGGCGGTGTGCGGCTTCGTGGCAGTCGGCGACGTGCCCCCTGGGGCCCTGGGGTTCGCGGTCGACGGAGCCGCCGTCCTCGCCGCCTTCGTCCACAGGTCCTGGCCGACTCGCGTCCTGCACAAGGGCAGGACCCTGATGAACGGTTCAGCGGTGTTGCACGTTGAGTCAACGGAGGGCGGCAGGGAGATCGCGACAGTGGTGAATTGGGTTCGGCGCGGGGACGTCACGGTTCCAGTTACGTCCCGGCTCCCGATCTGACCGTCCGCGGGCGCAGTGCCGTGCCAGAACCCCAAGGGGAACCGAGGCGGAGGAGAAGTGGGGGAAGCGGGTGGACCATTTCGCGCTCCCGACCTGCTGATCATCGTGGGTCCGCCCGCCGTGGGCAAGATGTCGGTGGGCCGGGAAATTGCGCGCCGCACCGGCTACCGGCTGTTCCACAACCACATGTCGATCGAGCCCGTCCTGCAGCTCTTCGATTACGGACACCCGTCGTTCGGTCGGCTGGTGGAGGGCTTCCGACGAGCCGTGTTTGAGGAGGTGGCACAAAGCGACCTCCCGGGCCTGATCTTCACCTTCGTTTGGGCCTTCAACCTGCCGTCGGAGGCCGACGCGCTGGAGGAGCGCACGCGTCCGTTCCGT
>DATLNZ010000005.1 GCA_035536535.1 Actinomycetota bacterium
CCTGACCGAGGGCGGGCCGGCAGCCTCCAGGGACACCTCTCCTACCGTGGGCCCGGGAAGGCCAAACCTTTTGCGTCCGTCCATGGTGGCATCGCTGTCAAATCTAGAGCCAACGCAGCTGAGCTTTACAGTCCTCCAGAGCGGGAGTAGGCTTCGACGCGAAGGGGCCCCGCCGTGCCCACGCCGTGCCCGAGCCCCCGGGGATCGCAGACGATGGAACCGACGACACCTTTCTTCGAGCCTCAGGACACCGACCGGATCTCGGCGGTACTGGGCGACCCCACCCGGCGAGCCATGTACCTGCACGTCAAGCAGCGGCACTCACCCCTGACGGTCAACGACATCGCCGAGCACTTCGGGATCCACCGCAACGCGGCCAAGTTCCACCTCGACAAGCTCCTGGCGGCCGGACTGCTCCGCGCGGAATTCCGCCGCGTGAACGGCAAGCGGGGGCCGGGGGCCGGACGCCCCTCGAAGCTGTACTCGGCCTCCGACCAGGAGGTTTCCTTTTCAGTGCCGGACCGCCACTACGACCTGCTGGCGCACCTTCTGCTGAGGGCGCTGACGTCGGGGGCCGGCCTGGAGTCGGTCGGCCGCGAGTTTGGCAGGCAGATGGCGGCGTCGATGAGGCCGCACACGTCCGGATCCGGAGCCGACTGCGTCCGCGACGTCCTGGAACGGCTGGGGTTCGTCCCTTCGGTGGAGCAGGACGCCGACGGCTCCGTCTGGATCACCACCGACAACTGCCCCTTCGGGCGGGTGGCGATGGAGGCCCCCAACCAGGAGGTGTGCCGCCTCGACAGGGCCATCATCCAGGGGATCCTCGAAGAGTTCGACCTCAAACCCCGGACCGTCAGGGAGCACGCCTCCAAGGCCCACGGCCACGACGTGTGCATCCGCGAGGTCGCGACGGCCCCCTCCGCGGCCTCCGAGTAGCTCCCTCCCCAGTTCCTCGCTTCCCCGCCGTCTGGCCGCTAGTGTCGGCGCGACCCGGCGAGGACGCCTATGCACAATTCCCTTTCATCCAGAAGCTGGTTCTCCGGTGGTTCCTGGCAGGCCTGGATCCAGACCTTCAGGGGTCCCCTTACGGCCAGCGGTGTATTCGGAGTGGTGCTGCTGGCTGCGTCGGTCCTGGCGCCCGGACGCGCCTCCGACGTCCCGGCCCGTCCCGAGGCGCCCGCGGCATCCGCTCAGCCCGCGACGAATACCTGCACGGCGTGCGGCGTGGGCTACACGTGCGACTCCAAGTCCGGTCAGTGCGTGCTGCTCAAGCCCCGCAGACCCGACTGCGTGGACGGGTCGCGCTACGACATCAAGGAGGGGTTCTGCGTCCCGTCGGGCGGCCAGCGGCCCCTGGGCAACCCGGCGCCGCAGCGCCCGGGCCCTGTGGCGGCCGTGGCGAGGGCAACCGTCTCCCCCACTGTGACCCCGGAGTCGTCACCCGAGGACCGGTCGCCACACCCCACCTCGACGAGGGCCCCCGCACAGACACCGCCGGACGACGACCATGAGCAGGAACAGGGCCAAACGGGCGACTGAATCCGGTCAGGCGACGACGTCCCAGGTGTCCCCGGACCGCAGTAGCCGGTTGAGATCGCCCGGGCCCTTCTGCCTGGCCTGGGCCACCTGGCGGTCGAGCAGTTCCTCGTAGGTGGGGCGGTCCACCTGCCGGAACATCCCGATGGGGGTCGGTCCGGTCGGGGTGTGGGACAGCCGCGACAGCGCGAACGCGTGCGCCGCGTCCAGAGCGCGTTCGTCGTGGATGACCAGCCGGTCCTCCCCGACCTCCTCGACGTCGACGATTCTCAGCGTCCCGTCGTGGCTCGCCGTCACGCCGCGCTCGTTGTTCGGACCGAAGCGCACGGGCTTGCCGTGCTCCAGCCGGATCTGGTTGAGCTTTTTGGTGTCGCGTCCGGTCAGGGCGATGAAAGCGTCGTCGTTGAAGATGTTGCAGTTCTGGTAGATCTCGATGAACTTGGTCCCCTTGTGCTTTGACGCCTTGCGCAGGATCTCGGTCAGGTGCGCCCGGTCTGAGTCGATGGTCCGGGCGACAAACGAGCACTCGGCCCCCAGGGCCAGGGACACCGGGTTGAACGGGTAGTCGGCGGACCCGAACGGTGTCGACTTCGTCACCTTGCCCAGCTCTGAGGTCGGCGAGTACTGGCCCTTGGTGAGGCCGTAGATCTGGTTGTTGAACAGAAGGATCGTGAGGTTGACGTTTCGGCGCATCGCGTGGATCAGGTGGTTGCCGCCGATGGACAGGGCGTCGCCGTCGCCGGTCACGACCCACACGTCGAGGTTCGGCCTGGTGACGGAAAGCCCGGTGGCGATCGCGGGGGCCCTGCCGTGGATGGTGTGGAACCCGTAGGTCTCCATGTAGTACGGGAACCTCGAAGAGCACCCTATGCCTGAGATGAAAACGGTGTTCTCACGGGGAATCCCCAGTTCCGGCATGAACGTCTGGACGGCCGCGAGCACCGCGTAGTCACCGCAGCCGGGGCACCACCTGACGTCCTGATCGGACGTGTAGTCCTTTTTGGTCAGCGGCAATGTGACCGCGCCCTGAGCGGTTACGGCGCGATCGCCGGTCCCGTCACCGATGCCGGTCCCGTTGGGGTGTCCGTTGCCTTCGCTCAACTCGCTCCTCCCAGGTGGTGCAGCAGCACCGACTCGAGCTCTCCAGCCTTAAAGGGGGCCCCGGTCACCTTCTGGTATCCGTGCGCGTCTACGAGGTACTCCGCGCGGACCAGCCGCAGGAGCTGTCCGAGGTTGATCTCGGGGATGACGACGCTGCTGTAGGAACGCAGGACGTCGCCCAGGTTCGCCGGGAACGGGTTCAGGTGGCGCAGGTGCAGCTGCGCCACCTTGTGGCCCTTGGTGCGGACGCGCCGGCAGGCCGCGCGGATAGGCCCGTAGGTGGAGCCCCACCCGAGCACGAGCACATCGGCGTCGGCGTCGCCGGTGACCTCGGCGGCGGGGATGTCGCGGGCGATCCCGGCGATCTTGGCCGCCCGCAGCCGCACCATGCGGTCGTGGTTGTCCGGGTCGTAGCTGATGTCGCCGCGGCCGTCGGACTTCTCCAGGCCCCCGATCCGGTGCTCCAGTCCGGGGGTCCCCGGGATCGCCCAGGGCCGCGCGAGCGTCACGGGGTCGCGCAGAAAGGGCCAGAACTCCCCGGACTCGTGGTTGGACGCGGTCGTGAACTCGAAGACCCGGCTGAGGTCGGGCAGCTCGTCCACGTCCGGCAGCTTCCACGGCTCGGCCCCCGTGGCCAGAAACGCGTCGGACAGCACGATGACCGGGGTCCGGTACTTCAGGGCGATCCTCGCCGCCTCCAGGACGATGTCGAAGCAGTCCGAGGGACTGCGGGGGGCCAGGATCGGCAGCGGCGACTCGCCGTGGCGTCCGTACATCGCCAGCATCAGGTCGGCCTGCTCGGTCTTGGTCGGCATGCCGGTGGACGGCCCGGCCCGCTGGATGTCGAACACCAGCATGGGCAGCTCCACGGAGATGCCGAGGCTGATCGTCTCAGCTTTCAGGTCCAGGCCCGGGCCGGAGGTGATCGTTACCCCCAGCGACCCCCCGAACGATGCGCCCAGCGCCGCGCCGGCGGCCGAGATCTCGTCTTCGGCCTGCATCGTCTTGATGCCGAACGATTTGTGCCTGGACAGCTCGTGGAGCACATCGGAAGCCGGGGTGATCGGGTAGCCGGCGAGGAAGACCTGCACCCCTGACCGCTCCCCCGCGGCGACCAGCCCGTAGGCCAGCGCCGTGTTCCCGGTGACGTTGCGGTACGTGCCCGGCGCCAGCTTCGCGGGCTTGATCGAGTAGCTGTGGGTGAAGACCTCTGTCGTCTCGCCGAAGGCGTAGCCGGCGCGGAACGCCTTGACGTTGGCCTCGGCGATCTCCGGACGCGACCCGAACTTGCGGGACACCCAGTCCTCGGTGCCCTCGACCGGGCGCGAGAACATCCAGGACAGAAGGCCCAGGGCGAACATGTTCTTCGAGCGCAGGGCCTCCTTCTGGCTGAGGCCCTTGATCCCCTCGAGGGCGCCCAGGGTGAGCTTGTTGAGGGGCACCTCGAAGAGCTGGTAGTCCTGCAGGGTCCCGTCCGTCAGCGGGTTCGACGTGTACTCCGCCTTGGCGAGGTTGCGGTCTTCGAAAGCGTCGGTGTTGGCGATGACGATGCCGCCCGGCAGAAGGTCGCCCAGGTTGGTCTTGAGTGCCGCCGGGTTCATCGCGACCAGCACATTCGGCGAGTCGCCGGGAGTGAGAATGTCGTGGTCCGCGAAGTGCAGCTGAAATCCCGACACACCGAACAGAGTCCCGGCCGGTGCGCGGATCTCGGCCGGGAAGTCGGGCAGCGTGGCGAGGTCGTTGCCCAGGACCGCGGTCGCGTTGGTAAAGCGGTCTCCCGTCACCTGCATTCCGTCGCCGGAGTCTCCGGCGAGGCGGATGACGACCTTGTCGATCTCCTGGACGGTCTTGGGGGCGGCCATGCGGGCTCCTGACGGGGAGAACGGGGGCCGGGCACACTGCAAGAGCCCGTGACACCAGTATAGGGGCGCGCGGAAAAACCTCAGCCCGGGAGGCCGGGCGGGTTAAGCCTGGTTACCTGCGGACGCGGCCCCTCAGCCAGGGAGGCGGCGTCGTCCGGGACAGCCGCCCGGACAGCAGCAGGAGCCCCCAGCCTGCCTCCAGGGCCGCAAGCCCGAACAGCGCGATCCACACCGTGTTGGATCCGCTGCGGGGCAGGCCGTCGGTCTTGGCTGCCGCAGCGGCGGGTCGCACGGGCGCCGGGGATGCGGCTGCCGCCGCGGTCGTGCGGCCGGCGGCGGCGAGGTTGTCGCACGCCTTGCCGTTGCGGTCTGCGTCCAGCCCGTGGGGGTCCTGGGCCGGTCCCCCTTCCTCCTCAAAGAAGGCCTGAGCCTCCGCCTGGCTGTCGAAGTCGGTGCACTCGGCGTCGTCCAGCTGCGGAAGGTCACCGCCCCCGCCCTCGCCTTCGCTCTCCCGCGGAAGCTGGTCGCAGGCCCGCCCGTTTTTGTCGGGGTCCAGCTGCTGCGGACGGCCGTTGGAGTCGTAGTAGTCCTGGGCCTCCTCCTGGGTCTCGAAGGAGTCACACGAGATGTCTTCCACCTGCGCCAGAGCGGGCGACCCCCCCGACAGCACGAGTGCGGCGGTCGCGGCAAAGCAGGCGAGCAAGCGGAGCACACGGGCCATCAAATCCTCCGGTGGTCTGGAAGTGGTGCCGGCACACTTTGCCATGGCCGCTGGCTTCGCGCCAACAGGCGACCAGGCAGCGCTACTGGGGAGGCAGGAATCCGAGTCCCTGCAGGATCGCCTGGCCCCGCTGCGACAGCACGAAACCCGTGAAGGACTGGGCCGCCGCGAGGTTCTTCGTCGCCTTGAGCACCGCCATGGGGTAAATGACCGAGGTCGGGGGCTGAACCTCGACCGCCGACACCTTGTTGCCGGCGGCCTTCACGTCGGAAGCCCAGGCCAGGCCCGCATCCATCGAGCCCTGGGCGACCTTGTTGACCACGGACTTCGAGTCGGGCTCCTGGAAGTCCGGCGTGATCTGCTTGCCCGACTTGGCCACGGCTTCGGCCGCCGCCTTGCCCGCCGGCACCCGCGCCACTGCCCACCCGGCCCGGATGGGTTCGTTCGCCAGATCCGCAAGACCCTGGACCTTCTTCGGGTTGCCCGGCCGCACCACGATCTGCAGCTTGTCGCGCGTGAAGGCGCGGGACCGGTCCGATATCAGGCCGGCCTGCTCCAGCGTCTTCATGTCCGCCTCGTCGGGGGTGGCGAACACGTCGGCGGCCGTCCCGTGTCGCATCTGGGAGGCAAGCTCCGAGGACACACCGAGCTTCAGCTCCACCTTCACCTTCCGGTTCTCGTCCTCGTAGGCCTGCTCCAGCTGCTTCATCGCGTCGGTGAGAGGAGCGGCCGCTGCGACGGTGATGGTGCCTTCCAGGTTCATCGACGGAGGACCGGTGACGTTGAGCCTCGGGTCCGGCGTGACCTTCGGCTTTAGCTCGGCGTCGCCACATGCCGTCGCGACGACGGCCAGGACGGCCGCGGCCAGCAGCCGACGCAGCAGGTGTGGAGTCATCGAGGGATTGTGCCACTGATCCACGTCCAGAAGACACTCCACCTGCCGGGCAGGTCGGGGAGCCGGTTCCGGCGAACCCATCTGCGATACTTGGACGTCCCCTGAATCGCCCGGAGCCAAAGGCCGCCAAATGACCCTGCAGCGCATCGTGTGCCTGCTAGCCGCGCTGGCGATCGCCACCACGGCCAGCGCTACGGCGGCCTCGCGCCGGCAGCCCCCCGCTCTCCTGGACCGGCCGACGGCCGCGGGGACGACGGCAGCCCAGAGCAGCAGCCTCGAGCACGTCGCGCAGGTCGAATACTCCGGAGGCAGTGACTTCGAGTTCGCCACGCTCGCCGGTCGCCGCTACGCCTTCGCGGGCAGGCTCAACGCGCCCGTGCAGGTGATCGACATCTCCGTCCCCCATCAACCCAGGGTCGTGGCGCAGGTGCCGTGCTGGCTGAACCAGAACGACGTCCAGATCAGGGGAACGACTCTTGTCATGGCGGCCGACAGCCGTGGGACCTGCGTCATGTCCGACGGATCAAGCAGGCAGTTCATAGGCTTCGCCACCGCGGACGTCTCCGACCCCCTCAACCCGAGGGTGATCGGCATCGCCAACGTGCCACGGGGGGCGCACAACGTGACCCTGCACCCCGGGGGCCGATACGTCTACGTGTCCAACGCCGACTTGAGCGGGGTCAAGGCGTACATCCACATCTGGGACATCGCCGACCCGGCCCAGCCGAGGCTGGTCCAGAACTGGTTCTACATGCCGGGCACGCAGCCCCACGACATCACCTTCAGCGCGGATGGGCGGCGCGCGTACGTGGCCGCGATAGGACACACGGACATCGTCAACACCGAGGATCCGGAGCGCCCGGTGCTGGTGACGACGCTCGCACACCCCGAAATCGAGATCTCCCACCAGGCCGACCCGACCCCCGACGGCAGGTACCTGCTGGTCTCCGACGAGGTCGGCGGCGGGGTCGTGGGCCCGGCGTGCCCGGGAGGCGGAATTCACGTTTACGACATCTCCGTGGAGCAGGCGCCGGTGAAGGTGGGAGTCTTCTGGGCGGATCCGACCTACGTGCGGGAGGGCGTACGGCAGGGATGCACGTCGCACGTGTTCCGGATCAACCCCGACGGCAGAACGCTGGCCGTCGCCTGGTACACCGCGGGGGTCCACGTCATCGACTTCGGCGACCTGCTGCGCGTCGGTGCCGCCGGAACGGGCGCCGCCACGGGGGCCGGAGCGCGCACCATCGCCTCCCACAAGCCCGCCAACGCCGACACTTGGGCGGCGAAGATGTGGCCGGAGGCGTTTCCCGGCTACGTGTTCGCAAACGACATGAGCCGCGGCTTTGACGTCTACAGGCTCACACCCGCCGCCTAGAGGTCATGGTCAGGCACATCAGGCGCACCGGCGACGGCTCCGACCACCTGGAGAGGCACTTCGAGGAGGTCATAGACCATCTGCTGCGCCAGTCCGGACCCCGATCGCGCCGCCGGACCTGGGCTCCCAACGTCGACGTCTATGACTGTCCAGAGGAGTACGTCGTGGTGGTGGACCTGGCGGGCATAGACCCCGAACGGGTGACGGTGGAGGTGGACCAGAACGACGTCGCCATCATGGGCGAGCGCGGACTGCCCGCAGACCGGGTGAACGGGTGCCGGGAGGGGGCGCCACTTCA
The DNA here is from genome assembly GCA_035536535.1 of Actinomycetota bacterium. Classification (NCBI taxonomy): domain Bacteria; kingdom Bacillati; phylum Actinomycetota; species Actinomycetota bacterium. The sequence goes on from DATLNZ010000005.1 coordinate 7,789, forward strand.
GCTCGAGATCCCCTTCGGCGCCTTTGAGCGCCGCCTGCGACTGCCGCAGCCGATCGACTCGTCGGCCTCCAAGGCCACCATGGACTCGGGTCTGCTCACTATCAGGTTCCGCAAGGTCCCCCGGATTGCCAAGAGGGTCCAGATCGAAAGCCCCAAGGGGCCGGGCATCGCCGGATGACGCCGCCGGAACCAAAGCAGCGGCCGAAGGTCCGGGTCGTGGACAAGCGGCGGACGGAGGCGCCCTCCGCACCGACCGCACCGACCGCACAGGTCGAAGAGCTGCCCGTCCTGCCCCTGCAGGAGTCGGTGCTGTTCCCGGGACTGGCCCTGCCGGTGACCGTCGCGCGCGAAGCGTCGCTTCGCCTTATCGAACAGGTCGCCGGCGGCGACAGGATGCTGGCCACCGCCACGCTCAAGGCCCCCCTGACCCCCGATGCGGAAGGACCGGCGTCGCCCGAAGCGCTTTTCGAGGTGGGGACTTCCGCGCGCATCGCGGAGCTGCTGCGTCTGCCGACCGGCGCGACACAGATCGCGGTTCAGGGGCTGACCAGGGTCCGCTTTATCGAGTGGGTGAGCCGGGATCCGTTTTTGGTGGCGCGCGTGCAGCCGCTGGAGGAGACGCCGCCCACGGAGCGGGCGCAGGCGCTTCTCAGGACCGTGCTGACCACGTTCCGCAGGGTGGCCGAGATGGCGCCCTACATACCTCCGCAGTTCGCCGTGGCCGCCATGAACGTGCGCGACCCCGGTGACCTGGCCGACCTGCTCTCGGCGAACCTCAACATCGCGATTGGCGACAAGCAAAGGCTGCTCGAGGAGCTGGACGTCGAGCGGCGGCTGGAAGAGCTGGACTCCCTGCTCAACCAGGAGCTGGGCCTGCTGGAGCTGTCGATCAAGGCCCAGCAGGAGCTGTCCCAGGACGTGCAGCGGATGCAGCGCGAGCAGTTCCTGCGCCGCCAGCTGGAGGTGATCCGCAAGGAGCTCGGCGAGACCGACGAGCAGTCCGGGGAGATCGAGGAGCTGCGACAGAAGGTGCGGGAGTCCGGCATGCCGGACTCAGCGTGCGCGGCGGCCGAGCGTGAACTGGCTCGGCTGGACCGGATGCAGCGGGGGTCTCCCGAGGAGACGGTCACCAGGACATACATCCAGTGGCTGGTGGACGTCCCGTGGACGAAGCAGACCACCGACAACGGCGACCTCGACCACGCCAAGACCGTCCTGGACGCCGACCACCACGGGCTGGACAAGGTCAAGGACCGTATCCTCGAGTACCTGGCCGTCACGAAGCTGCGTCCGGACCGCCGCAGCCCGATCCTGTGCTTCTCGGGGCCCCCGGGGGTGGGAAAGACGTCGCTGGGACAGTCGATCGCCAAGGCGCTCGGGCGGTCGTTCGTGCGGATGTCGCTGGGCGGGGTCCGGGACGAGGCCGAGATCCGCGGCCACAGGCGCACCTACGTCGGCGCGCTGCCGGGACGCATCGTCCAGGGGCTGCACAAGGCCGGGTCGATCAACCCCGTGATGATGCTCGACGAGATCGACAAGCTCGGGGCGGACTTCCGCGGCGACCCCTCCGCCGCGCTGCTCGAGGTGCTGGACCCCGAGCAGAACCACTCGTTCTCGGACCACTACCTGGAGGTCCCGATCGACCTATCCCGGGTGATGTTCATCTGCACGGCCAACTTTCTGGACGCCATCCCCGGCCCCCTTCGCGACCGCATGGAGATCATCGAGCTGCGCGGCTACACCGAGCCCGAGAAGCTGGACATCGCCAAGCATCACCTGCTGCCCAGGCAGCTCGTCGACCACGGGCTGACCCCCAAGCGCGCGGCCGTGTCCGACGACGCGCTTCGCAGGCTGGTACGCGAGTACACGTCCGAGGCGGGGGTCCGGAACCTCGAAAGGCAGATAGCGTCGGTGCTGCGAAAGGTCGCTCGCCGCATCGCGGCCGGAGAGACCAAAAAGGTCACGGTCCGCGGCAAGGACCTGGACGAAATGCTGGGGCCGCCGCTCATCCGCGGCGACATCGTGTCCGGGCGCGATGAGGTCGGGGTGGCGACCGGACTCGCCTGGACCCCCGTCGGCGGCGACATCCTGTTCGTCGAGGCGGTGCTGGTGCCGGGCAAAGGCAGCTTCGTGCTCACCGGCCAGTTGGGTGACGTGATGAAGGAGTCGGCAAGGGCCGGGCTCACATACGCCAGGTCACGCTCCGCTCAGATCGGGGCGCCGGAGAACTGGTACGACGACTACGAGGTCCACGTCCACGTGCCCGCCGGGGCGATCCCGAAGGACGGTCCGTCCGCCGGGGTGACGATGGTCGTGGCCATGGTGTCGGCGATCACGCGCAATCCGGTCCGTCGGCGGGTGGCCATGACCGGCGAGATAACGCTGCGCGGGAAGGTCCTGCCGGTGGGTGGAATCAAGGAGAAGGTCATCGCGGCGCACCGGTCCGGCGTGAAGACCGTGATCCTGCCGCGCGACAACGAACCGGACCTGCGCGACGTCCCGGACCTGGTCCGCAAGGACCTGCGGTTCGTGCTCGTTGAGCACATGGACGAGGTCCTGCGGGAGGCTCTGGTGAAGCCGGTCACCGCCCTGAAGCCGGCGGAGTTGGTGTCGCCGTCGGGAACGGTCGCGCTCCGGGGCAGAGCCTCCGCCAAGGCCTGACCGGCCGTTCGTACGTCCCGGCCGTTCAGACTCGCGAACTTTTCGGCCTCCCGTCTCGTCGTCCCTGGTGACGGCAAACCGCGGGGAGGCAATGTGTACGCCGTGGACCAGATCCGGACTCAGATGGACGAAGACGATCTGGACCCCTTGGCGGCCCGGGCCGCCGGGGGTGACCTGGACGCGTTTGAGCAACTCGTTCTGATGCTTCAGGGGCCGATGCGCTCGCTGTGCCGGCGGATCCTGCGCGACGACCAGCTGGGCGACGATGCGGCGCAGGAGTCCCTCGTTCGGATGTGGCGCGGGCTCGGCGAACGCGACACCTCCGGGAGGTTCGTCGCCTGGGCCTTCACCGTGGCGCGCAACACGAGTGTGGAGATGCTGAGGCGGGAGGTTCGCCGTCCGGTCCCGGTAGACGAGGTGCCGGTGGCGGGAGATCCGACCGATGCACTGGACCTGCGGCATGCGGTGCAGGCCGCGGTCGCCGCCCTCGAGGATCCCTTCAGGACGACCTTCGTGCTCCGCGAAGCGGGGATGTCCTACGAGGAGGTGGCCGAGGCAGAGGGATGTCCGGTCGGGACCGTCCGCTCCCGGTTGCACGAGGCCCGCCGCCGGCTGGCCGAGTCGCTGTCCCCATGGATGTTCGAAAGGTGAACGAGATGATTGACGAAAGGCTTGACTCTCTTCTGCGCAGGGCACGACCCGAAGACCCGTCCGACGACGGCTTCACGGACTCGGTGATGCGCCGGGTCAGCCGGCAGGACCGGGGGCACCCCAGGTTTGGACGCGCGGCGGCCATCGCCATGGCGACGGTCGTCATGGCTGCGGGAGCCGCGGCGGCCATGCGCTCCACGCCCCCGGCGTCCGCGCCCAAGGCGACCTCTGCGCCGGCCCTGTCGGCGCCGTCACTGCCGGGCAGCCCGCTGCCGGACCCGCGCCGTGCGGTCGGCGCGGTCCGGCGCGAGGTGGAGGATCGCGCCCGGGACGCTGGGATTCTCCCGACCCCCTCCGGCTCGCCCAGCCGGGACGGCCGGCTGGACCACGGATACTCGTCACCGCACACGGCGTGGGTCCAGCACCCTTCGGGGCTGCGGCTGGAGACCGAGACCCACGCCAACGAGCACTCCGGGGCACATCCGCTGCGCGTGACACTGTCACTCGAGAACCGCTCTTCGTCACCGCTGAAGGTCTGGACCTACACCGACTGCCCGGTGGGTGCGATGGCGTTGCTTCACGACCGGTCGTCGCCGGCCAGAGAGTTCCAGTGCACGGCTCCGGAGCAATCGCCGGACCACTCGTTTTCGATGGGACCCGGTCAGCGCCTGAGCTTCGACGTCCAGCTGGACCCGCGCCAGCCGGGCAACTGGGAGGTCATCGGCGGGTGCGCGTGCGGGACGGAGCAGGCGCCGGTCTGGACGCCGGCTCCCCGGCCGACGCCCATGGATCAGCGAGACCCGCAGCGGTCGCCGTCGCTCGACCCCTTTCCCACGAAGCCGCCGCCCACCTACCGGCCGGCTCCCTCTCCGGACGACTCGAGCCGCGGGCCGGGGGGGCTGCGTACACCGCCGATCAGGCTGGTCGTGCGCTGACGCGGACGCACGAGGCGCGGCCGCAATGCGGCCGCGCCTCGTGTACTTTGGCCTCCTCGGGGACGTGGTGCAGCCTGGTTAGCACGCAGGCCTTTCACGCCTGAAACGCGGGTTCGAATCCCGTCGTCCCTACGGCGGCCATTTCGAGGGCGAGGACGGTCGAGTGCGAGTCGGCTTCGGCCTGATCACGTGTCAAAGGCACCCGGGCGACACCCGGTCCGACGCCGACGTCTACCGCGAGGCGGTGGAGCTGTCCGTGCTGGCGGAGAAGTCCGGGTTCGACTCCGTGTGGACGTCCGAGCACCACTTCCTCGACGACGGCTACATGCCCTCGCTGCTGGTCCTGTCGGCGGCAATCGCCCAGGCCACGCAGCGCATCACCATCGGCACCGGCGTCCTGCTGGCCCCGCTGCACCACCCGCTTCGGCTCGCCGAGGACGCCGCCACGGTCCAGCTTCTGTCCGGCGGCCGCCTGGTTCTCGGGATCGGGGCGGGGTGGCGTCCGGAGGAGTTCGAGGTGCTGGGGGTGCCGCTGGGCGAGCGCGCTTCGAGGCTGCGCGAGACGGTGGCGATCCTGCGCGGCGCCTGGGGGCCGGGAGCCTTCTCGCATGAGGGCCGGCACTGGCGCCTGGACCGGGTCAACGTCACGCCCAAGCCCCACGTCCCGATCCCGCTGTGGATAGGCGGCTTCGCCGAGCCGGCAATACGACGCGCCGGGCGCATCGCCGACGGGTTCCTGGGGTCTTCGTCCGGGACGTCCGGCATCGACGGGTTCCGGCGGGCGCACAAGCTGGCGATGGAGGGACTCCGGCAGGCCGGACGCGATCCCTCCGACTTCCGCTTCGGACTGCACGTTCCTGTGTTCGCGTGGGACGAAGGCGACGCGTGGGAGTTGGTGAAGCCGTGGTACCACTACCTGCGCTGGAAGTACCCCGACATGGGGGCCGCCCGGGGCTCCGATACCGCGGCGTCGCCCCCGCCGCTCACCGCCGACGAGGAGGCACAGTTGCGGTCGACGATCATCTGCGGGACGCCGGAACAGGTCGTCGAGGAGCTGAAGCAGTTTCGGGACGCTCTGGGCGACGACGTCCACTTCATCTGCAGGTCCTACTTCTCCGGCATGCCGCTGGACGTCCAGTCGCGGGCTGTCGAGATCATCGGCTCCCGCGTGATCCCGGCCCTGAGGTCCTGAGCATGTTTCGCGCGTTCCACGGCGTCTGGGCCTACGTGGTGGTTGCGGTCAACCTCGCCGTCGGGCTCTGGGGCCTGGGATGGGTCCGAAAGCGGATGCCACCACCGAGGACGTTCTGGAAGGCCGTGGTCGCCGGCCAGGCGGTGCTGGCGGTTCAGGTGGTCGCGGGCGTGATCCTGCTCAACCAGCTGGGGGCCGAACCCGGATTCCACGTCTTCTACGGCTTTGTAGTGCTGATCGCGGCTGCACTGTCGTGGGCATTTCGGGGGGACTCACCGAGGAGGGCGGTCACGGTGGCCTCGATCGTGGCCCTGTTCGTGGGTGCGGTGTCGGTGCGCGCGATGCTCACAGCTGGCCGCTGAAGGCAGACAGATGATCCGCGCCGTCACCTTCGACTGCTGGGGCACGCTTCTCACCGACCGCGACTACACGTGCGTCTCGTCCACCCGCGTGCGGGCGCTGGCGGAGCACAGCGGAGGCAAACTGACGGTGGCCGACGCCCGTGAGCTTCTGGACCGCGCCTGGCGCACCCACTACGACTCTTGGGTCTCCGGCTGCCACTACGGCTCGGAGGGCATGGCTGATTTCTGCGTCCGAGAGCTCGGGGGCCCGGAGGAGCTGTCGGCCACCCTGTGCGCCGCGTTCGAGGACGCCGCTCAGGAAGGTGACGTCGAGGCGCTGCCGGGGGCCGTGGAATCCCTGAAGCTGCTGCGTGAGGCAGGTATCCGTACGGCTCTGGTCTGCGACACCGGCTTCACCCCGGGACGGGTCGTCCGGCGGTTCATGGAGCAGCTGGGGCTTGCCGGGCACCTGGAGTTCTACGCGTTCTCCAACGAGGTGGGCGTGCCCAAGCCGGACAGGCGCATGTTCCTGGCGGCGCTGGACGGGCTGGCGGTCTCACCGGCGGAAGCCGTGCACGTCGGCGACCTGCTGCGCACGGATGTCACCGGCGCCCGCGGCGCGGGGATGAAGACGGTGAGGATCACCGCCCTCCGGGGGTCCGGCTCCCCGATCTTCGCCAAGTCAGAGTCAGACGACGCCGGGGACGAGGCCGATGAGGTCGTGTCGACGCACTGGGAGCTTCCCGACGCCCTGCGCAGGCTGGGCGTGGCTGTCTAGGCACCTCTGGGGGGCGTCCGGCAGGATGCGAGGCCCCCGCGTCGAAGGGTCTAAGGACCGGACGAGCGAAAGGCCGCAGGTGAGGATCCGCGCGGTTCGTGTGGCGATGGCTGTGTCGGCCATGGCTCTGGTGATGTCGCTGGCCCCTGCTCCCGTGGGTTCTCAGGTCCCGGTTCCCGTGCCGCTTCTGCGTCTGACGCCGGTCGCCACCCTCCAGATGCCGGTCGCCACGGCGACCCGGCCCGGGGACAACGCCCTTTACGTGGCAGAGCAGACGGGCCGCGTCATGGCCATCCACGATGGGGTCGTGGACCCGGCTCCCGCGCTGGACCTCACGGGCCAGATCTCCTCGGGCGGTGAGCGGGGACTACTCGGCCTGGTCTTCTCCCGGGACGGATCCCTGATGTACGTCAACTTCACCGACCCTGCGGGGGACACACGGGTGTCGGAGTTCCGGATGTCGGGGGGCCGGGCCGATCACGCTTCCCGCCGCGACCTTCTGTTCATCGACCAGCCCTTCGCCAACCACAACGGGGGGGCCCTGGCCTTCGGGCCGGGCGGCCACCTGTACATCGCGACCGGCGATGGGGGCAGCGGCGGCGACCCGCAGAACAACGGCCAATCGCTCAACACGCTTCTCGGAAAGATCCTGCGGATCGACCCCCGCCCTTCCGGGACGGCCGCCTACACCATCCCGGCGGGCAACCCGTTCGTGGGCGTGGCGGGGGCGCGTCCGGAGATCTGGTCGTACGGGCTGCGCAACCCGTGGCGGTTTTCCTTCGACAGGGTCACCGGCGACATCTGGATCGGCGACGTGGGACAGAACCTGTGGGAGGAGATCGACTACCGGCCCGCCTCCAGCCTCGGAGGCGAGAACTACGGCTGGCGTCAGATGGAGGGCACGCACCCCTACAACGGGGGGACGGAACCGCCCAACCACGTGCCGCCCATCCACGAGTACGCAAACGACCGGGGGACGTGCGCGGTGACCGGGGGCTACGTGTACCGCGGCACGCGGATTCCGTCGCTTCAGGGCACCTACGTCTACTCGGACTACTGCCTCGGAACGCTGCGGGGCCTGCGCCAAGTCGCCGGGACGAAGGTCTCCGATGCGGACCTGGGGGCCGCCGCTCCCCTCGTGGCTTCGTTCGGAGAGGACGGTTCCGGCGAACTGTACGTCCTGTCGCTCGGGGGCCCGGTGTTTCGCATCGACCCGGTACTCGTCTGACGCCCAGGGGCTTTCCCTCGCCCGAGAGGCTGGGTGAGGAGCTGTCGGCGCTTGGGTTCGCAGAGGCGGATGGTCGGGCCGTCCTCGACTCGCTGCCTGCCAGCGACGACCATGAACTGCTCGCGGCGCGCGATGAGTTCGTGGCCGGATTGGCGGATCGAAGCGATGCGCAACGGCCGCTCCCCGTGTCGCCGGGGCGGCCGCTGTTCGCAGTCCACGTGATCCTGGCCGCCCTGGACGAAATTCGGACTGCGCACCGAGCCCTGGGAATCCCCGACGACGTCTCGACGGCGACGTTGTCCTGGTTGGGCTCCGAAGTGGCCCGGCATCGCGGGGAGCATGGTTCTGCCGGGCTCGAAGTTGGTTGGTGGGACTCCATGCGTTTCTCAGGACTGCTGTACCAGGCCGGCCCCCTTACCGTGATCCCCTATCGGCTCTGCGTCCATCCCGAAGCCGGACCGCTCTTCTGGTACGACGAGCAAGCGGCAGATGCGTTAGGGCCTGGCTTCCGGCGTGGCGACGCGGCGCTCTCACAGCATGTCCCGCGGGGCGCCTCGCTCTCGGCCGAGGCTTGCGACCTCGCCTTCGAGCTGATGAGCCAGGCGTTCACGCGGTACTTCGCCGATCAAGTCCCGCGCGTCGTAACGTGCACGTCGTGGCTGCTCGACGAGCAGCTGGCCGAGTATCTCCCGGCGTCCTCGAACATCATCGGCTTTCAGCGACGCTTCGAGGTGGTCCCGGGAGGCCGCGACGACGCCGAGGAGATACTCACGCATGTATTCGGACCGGACCGTCCGGGCGACCTGTCGCAGCTTCCCGAGGACACGACGCTCCAGCGAGCGGTGCTGCAGCATCTGCGGGCGGGCCGAAACTGGCGCGTGAGGACGGGTTGGATCGCCCTGCCCCCAAGCGGCGAGCCGTCGGTGTAGAACGACTCGCGGCCGCTGAGTCTCAGGCGGAAGCTATCGAGAACACCTGCGGGCTTCGAGATTCCCGGTTTCTCCAGTGGTGTCTGCATCCCTGCACATGGCAGGCTTAACAGCATCCTGACGCAGGCAGGCTTGAGGGGGACCCGATGAGGTACCTGGTGATCGTGGAGGAGACGGAGACTGGATTCTCCGCCTACTCACCCGATCTGCCCGGATGCATCGCCACAGCAGCGTCTCTTCTGGAACTGGAACGGGAGATGACTGAGGCCATTCGATTCCACATCGAGGGATTGCGCCTCGAAGGATCCGAGGTTCCCGGACCCCGCAGTTCTTCGACCTACGTCGACGTCCCCGCCTGAGCTGACGAGGGCTCCGGCGGTAGCCTTGTCCCTCTGACCTGAAGGGGAGGACATGGCCGACGAGACGCAGATCGACGCGCTGCTCACCGAGCAGCGGACCTTCGAGCCGCCGGCTGCCTTCCGCGACGCAGCGGTGGTGCGCTCGCCGGCCGTGTATGAGGCGGCCGAGGCCGGCTTCGAGGAGTTCTGGGCGGAGCAGGCGACCGAGGTCGTCACGTGGTTTGAGCCGTGGGACAAGGCCCTGGACTGGAAGCCGCCCTTCGCCAAGTGGTTCGTGGGAGCCCAGCTCAACGTGTCCTACAACTGCCTGGATCGGCACCTGGACGCCGGGTTCGGCAACAAGGTCGCCTACTTCTGGGAGGGCGAGCCCGGTGACACCAGGACGATCACCTACCGCGACCTGTACGAGGAGACCTGCCGCGTCGCCAACGCCCTGAAAGAGTTGGGGGTCGGCAAGGGCGACCGGGTCGCGATCTACATGGGGATGGTCCCGGAGCTGCCGGCGGTGATGCTGGCCTGCACGCGGATCGGCGCGCCCCACACGGTGGTGTTCGGGGGCTTCTCCGCCGAGGCGCTGTCAGGAAGGATCAACGACGCGAAGGCGTCGGTGCTGGTCACGGCCGACGGGGCGTGGCGGCGGGGCGAGACGGTCCCCCTGAAGCGCAACGCCGACGAGGCGCTGAAGGACACCCCGAGTATCCAAAAGGTCCTGGTGCTGAAGCGCACGGAGAACGACGTCGAGTTCACCGAAGGACGTGACGTCTGGTACCACGACATAGTCCCTAGGCAGGAACCGGCGTGCCCCCCCGAGCACGTGGATTCCGAGCACCCGCTGTACATCCTTTACACCTCCGGCACCACCGCGAAGCCAAAGGGGATCCTGCACACCACCGGCGGCTACCTCGTGGGAGTGGCGACGACGCACCGGTGGGTGTTCGACCTAAAGCCGAATGAGGACGTCTACTGGTGCGCAGCCGACATCGGCTGGGTCACCGGGCACAGCTACATCGTCTACGGCCCCCTGTGCAACGGCGCGACCTCAATCCTGTACGAGGGCGCGCCGGACTGGCCGGAGCGCGACCGGCTGTGGGCGATCGCCGACCGGTACAAGGCCACGATCCTGTACACGGCCCCCACCGCGATCCGGGCCTTCATGAAGTGGGGCACGAAGTACCCCGAGGCGCACGACCTGTCCTCGCTGCGGCTGCTGGGTTCGGTCGGTGAGCCGATCAACCCCGAAGCCTGGGTCTGGTACCACAAACACATCGGCGGGGGCCGGTGCCCCGTCGTGGACACCTGGTGGCAGACCGAGACGGGGGCGATCATGATCACTCCCCTGCCGGGGCTGACGAAGCTCAAGCCGGGGTCGGCCACCCACCCGTTCCCCGGGATCGAGGCCGACGTCGTCGACGGCGAGGGACGGTCGGTGCGGCTCGGCGGCGCCGGGTACCTGGTCCTGAAGCGTCCATGGCCGTCGATGCTGCGAACCATCTACGGCGATGACCAGCGCTATGTGGACACCTATTGGTCGAAGTTCAAGGGGATGTACTTCGCCGGTGACGGAGCCAAGCGCGATACAGAGGGCTACTTCTGGCTCCTGGGACGCGTGGACGACGTGATGAACGTCGCCGGACACCGCATCTCGACCTACGAGGTGGAGAGCGCCCTGGTGGACCACCCCTCAGTCGCTGAGGCCGCCGTGGTAGGACGCGTGGGAGACGACCGGGCCGAGCACATCGTTGCCTTCGTGACGCTGAAGTCCGATGCTCCGGGCGACGAAGGGATCCTGGCCGCCCTGCGGGAGCACGTGTCGGACAAGATCGGCAAGATCGCGCGTCCGGCGATGATCGTGCTGACCGACGACCTGCCGAAGACCAGGTCGGGAAAGATCATGCGGCGGCTGCTGCGCGACGTAGCCGAAGGCCGGCCACTCGGCGACGTCACGACGCTGGCCAACGAGACGGTCGTCGAGGAGATCAGGGAGAAGGCTTCGGCGCGGGCGGGGGCCGACGAGGACTAGTGGCGGCCCCCGCGATCGAAGTCGACGGACTTCACAAGCACTACAAGGACGTACGCGCGCTGGACGGCGTCTCGTTCGGGGTGGAGGCGGGCGAGATCTTCGGCCTGCTGGGGCACAACGGCGCCGGCAAGACCACGACGATCAGGATCCTCACCGGGCGGGCGCGTCCGACTCAAGGGCGGGCCCGCGTGGCGGGACACGACCCATGGACGGATCGGGCCCTGGTTCGCCCGCTGGTGAACGCGGTGTTCGAGGACCAGAACCTCTACGAGCGGCTGACCGGCAAGGAGAACCTGGCCGTGTTCGCCGACCTGTACGCGCAGCCGCGATCGCGGGTGGACGAGCTTCTGGAGCTGGTCGGGCTGACGGAGTCCGGGGGCCGGAAGGTGAAGTCCTATTCGACGGGCATGCGCCAGCGCCTCCTCGTGGCGCGCGCGCTGGTGAACCGTCCGAAGATCCTGTTCTGCGACGAGCCGACCAGGGCGCTTGACCCCGTCTCGGCGCGGGAGGTGCGCGACCTGCTGTCCCAGCTGGCCGCCGAGGGGACGACGGTGCTGCTTACCACCCACGACCTGGAGGACGCCGACACCCTTTGCAGACGGGTGGCCTTCATCAGCCAGGGCCGGATAGTCGCCTGCGACACGCCCCGGGACCTCAAGCTGCGATACGGGGAGCGGACCGCGACCGTGCTGCTCGAGGACCGCACCGAGCACGTCCTGGATTTGGCCGCCTCCGCGGACGCGCGGCGGCTGGGGACGTGGATGCGCGCGGGACAGGTGCTGTCCCTTCACTCCAACGAAGGCACCTTGGAGGACGTTTTCCTGGCTCTGGCGGGCAGGCCGCTGTGAACCCGCGGCGCGTGCTGGCCATCGCCCTCAAGGACCTCAAGGACGTCGTGCGCGACGTCCGGATCCTGCCGTTGATCCTGGCGACCCTCATCCCCGCCCTGCTGTTCCGGGCCGATCAGACGCCGGTGGCATCGGTCGCCTACGCGGCTGCCGACGAGACGAAGCTGCCCGACACGCTCAGGCAGGCTACCCGCGGAATCAAGCTGAAGTTCGTGAAGGCCGAGGATGCCTCGGAGGTGAAGTCGCTGGTCCGCCGGGACAAGGCGGTCGTGGGGTTTGCCACCGGCGCCGGCTTCGACGCCCAGCTCGCCGCCGGGCAGGCTCCCGAGCTGGTGATTGTCACGCGCGAGGACTCCGGTTTCCGGGCGTCGGCGCTCGTGACCGCCTTGGACGCCACGGTCCGCGCCCTGGCGGGGCAGCGGCCGGCGGCAACCATCCGTCCCGAGGTCATCCCGTCGAAGGAGACGGGCCCGGACCGCATCTTCCGTGAGCTGGGGGTCGAGACGTTCATGCGCGTGGCTTTCACGATCCTGCTCGTGCTCATGGTCGCCCTGAGCATCGTGCCAACCAGCGTCACGGAGGAGTCCGAGCGCAAGACCCTCGACGCCCTGCTGCTCGCGGCCGCCCGCCGGGAGGTGATCGCGGCCAAGGCGATGGTAGGTCTCGTCCTTACGGCGGTGGGAGTGCCGGTGCTGGCGGCGGTGTCGGGGCTGAAACCGGCACAACCTTTCGCCTATTTCGCCACGTGCGCCTTGTTGGCGGTCTCGATGGTGGGCGTCGGACTTCTAGTAGGCGGATTGATGAAGTCGCAGGCCGCTTTGAACGCATGGAGCCCCTTCCTCGTGCTGCCGTTGTCGGGGACGGCCTTCGCGGCGGCGTTCGACCTGCCGGCGCTGGTGCGGCCGGTCATCCAGGCGCTGCCCACCAGCCACGCGATGCGGCTTGCGTCCAACTTCGCCAGCGGCAAGCAGGTGTTCGGGGGCCAGGCACTCTCGCTGGCCGTGCTGGCGGTTTGGGCGGTCGGTGCGTACGTGGTGCTGGGCCTGCGCCTTCGGACCCGCGAGACTTAGAGCGGGGTGATCACGCAGAACAGCGTGTTCTCCATTTTCCGCTCCCTGGTCCGGACCGGGCGATCCGGCAGGACGGGCGGCATAAGCCTGGACGTCATGTCCACGCGGGGGCCGGTCAGCTTCGCGGCCGGGAGGGTGCCCTCCGAGACTCCGGTCACCGACAGGACTTCCATGCCGAGGAACTTGTCGTTGACGTAGATGCGGTCCCGGTACCAGTGGGCCGTGTAGGCCAGGCCGTCGTCCGGCATGTAGGAAGCAACCAGCTCGGGGAGCAGCGGGTTCGTGATGTCGTGAACCGTGGTGCCTCCGGTGAACCAGGAGGAGACGACCAGGTTCGTTCCCGGCACGAAGTTGTAGTTGTGCGCCGTGCACCAAGTGCCGACGTACTCCACGTAGTTGCCGACTCCCGAGCGGGTGGCCGGCGGGGCGATCCGGCCCGCCAGGACCGGAGCCTCCGGCACCCGGATGTCGTAGATCCACAGGGACCCATACAAGCTGGTGCCGGTCGTGCAGTCGTGGATGCCGAAGGCCTCATCGTTGACGACCAGTTTGTCTCCCGATGGGCTGACGACCGCGTTGTGGGGGAACTGGATGGCCGGGTTCATGATCCGCCCGATCGTGACTGGGTTCACCGGGTTGCTGACGTCCCAGGTCTGGATCTCGCCGGCGCCCGCACAGAACGCCAGCTGGCGCTGCTGCGTGAGGTGGAACGACATGTCGTGGCAGCCTGTGACGCTCGGCAGGAATCTCGACGCAACGAACGGCCGCGACGGATCCGAGACGTCCACCACCGTCTGCCACCCGTTGTCGTTGGCGAGCCCGCCCGGGGAGACGTAGATGAAGTCCCCCGTTGGGTGCACGGTCAGGGTGTGGGCGCTGGGGATCGCGAGCTGGGAGATGACCCGGGGCTGCCGCGGGTTGCTGACGTCAGCCAGGTAGATCCCGTTGCCGCCCCTGGCCGCGAAGTTGCAGCGGCTGCGGTGGTGCGAGATGGCCAGCAGGCCCGGCCTGACCACCATGACGTCGTTGTCGTTGCCGGGGCACGACAGCTCCCCGACCTTCGTGAACTCCCCGTCGGAGACGTCGAAGATCAGAACGCCGCCCTGGTTGTCGTACCCTCGTTCGTCCCTGTAGATCCGGCCGTTGATGTACCCGGCATAGACATAGTCGCCATCGAAGGTGATCTCGGAGCCACCCACGTACGGGTACGACGCCGTGCGGGTCACGTTGGGGGTCTTGACCGGCTCGGCGGCACCGGCCGACATCTGACCGGCCGCAGCTAGCACCGCGACCAGAGCCGCTGCGGCCCTGGCTGCCGCCGTCCGCGTGCGCCTCACAGAGGCGTGATCACGCAGAACAGCGTGTTCTCCATCTTCCGCTCCTTCGTCCGGACCGGGCGGTCCGGCAGGACGGGCGGCATCAGCCGGGACGTCATATCCACGCGGGGGCCGGTCAGCTTGGCCGCCGGCAGCGTCCCCTCCGACACCCCGTCGATCGACAGGACCTCCATGCCGCGAAGCATGTCGTTGACGTAGACCCTGTCCTTGTTCCAGTGGGCGGTGTAGGCAATGCCGTCGTCCGGCTTGTAGGAGGCCACGAGCACCGGCAGCAGCGGGTCGGTGATGTCGTGGACGGTGGTGCCGCCGGTGAACCAGCCTGTAACGACCAGGTTCGTACCCGGGACGAAGTTGTAGTTGTGGGCCGAGCACCAGGACTCGGTCCAGCCGCCGTACCAGGGCAGGTCCGACCGGCTCGTGGATGGGGCGATCCTTCCAGCGAGGACCGGAGCCTCGGGGATCCTGATGTCGTAGATCCACAGGGAGCCAAACAGGCTCGTGCCCGTCTTGCACTCGTGGACCCCGAAGGCCTCGTCGTCCACGACGAGCTTGTCGCCGGACGGGCTGACGACCGCATTGTGGGGGAACTGGATTGCGGGGTTGACCGTGTGCCCGATCGTCACGGGCGCGATCGGGTTGCTCACGTCCCAGGTCTGGATCTCGCCGGCTCCCGCGCAGAACGCAAGCTGCCGGTCACCGGTCGTGAGGAAAGACATGTCGTGGCAGCCGGCCTGGTTGGGCTTGAACCGCGCCACCTGTCTCGGGTTCGCCGGGTCCCGGACGTCAACGATGGACTGGTATCCCGCGTCGGTGGCCAGGCCGCCGGGCGAGACGTAGACGTAGTCCCCGGACGGATGCGCGGTCAGGGTGTGGGCGCTGTAGGTCTCCGTGCCCCCAACGACCCGGGGGTTTGCCGGGTCGGAGACGTCCACGAGGTAGATCCCGTCGTGGGCGGTCGCCGGGTTGCACCGCGTCGCGTGGTGGGAGATCGCCAGGAGGCCGGGGCGGACCAGCGCCACGTCGTTGTCGGTTCCGGGACAGTAAAGCTGTCCCGCGAGCCGGAAGTCGCCCCCGGACGTGTCAAAGATGAAGACGCCGCCCTGGTCGGGCACTTCCCCCCGGTGCGTACGGCCGTTGGTCTGTCCGGCGTAGACGAAGTCGCCGTCGAAGGCGATCTCACCGCCGCCCCAGTAGGGCTTGTGCGCGGTGCGGGTGACGTTCGGAGTCTTCTCGGGCTCCCCGGCGTAGGCGGGAACGTTGCCGGCAAGCATGAGCACGGCAAGCGCTGCCGCAACGCCCCCCAGGCGCGCGTCATCCCACCGGCTTCGGGTCATCGTGTATGGGTTCTCCCCGAAGCCTCCAGTTCCTTCCTCGAAGAGCCGGCTCGCCCGACCGGACCGCCCCCGGGGATTGGCACAACCGAGCTCCGATGCCCGACAGTCCAGGCGAGGAACAGATCCCTAGTCACCGCGGGGGTGTAAATGAAGCGCAGGGAGAAGCTCGTTGCCGCACCGCTGGAAGGCTACGAGCCGGAGGTGGGAGCGGCCCTCTGGAGGCTTGACGAGGGTCGCGAAAGAACCCTGCGCGTCCTGGAGGACCTGCCTGAGGGCTGCCTCGACGCGGAATCAGGGGGCAACACCATCGGGACCGTTCTGTACCACGTCGCCTTGATCGAGGCGGACTGGCTGTTCGTGGACATCCTCGAGCAGGCCATCCCGCCGGAGCTGCAACGCGTGCTCCCGGCAGACGACCGCGATCACCAGGGAGTCCTGACTGCGGTCCGCGGCGAGTCCATCGATCAGCTCCTGTCGCGTCTGGACCTGGTCCGCGGGACGCTGCGGACGCGCCTGCGCGGGATGACGCAGGACGACTTCCACCGACCGCGGGCGTGCCCGAACTACGACGTGTCACCGGCGTGGGTATTGCACCACCTGGCCCAGCACGAAGCCGAGCACCGCGGCGAGATCGGGTCC
The DNA here is from genome assembly GCA_035536535.1 of Actinomycetota bacterium. Classification (NCBI taxonomy): domain Bacteria; kingdom Bacillati; phylum Actinomycetota; species Actinomycetota bacterium. Next base: position 24,111 of record DATLNZ010000005.1, read on the forward strand.
ATCATCTCGCGGGTCGCCCAGGCGACGTCCCGGGAGGTCGTTCGGTCGGAGGGGTTCTCCCTGGACGAGATGGTGGCTGCGGTCCGGCGGGCGTCGGGTCAGTTCGTCGGGCTGGTGCGGTCGCTCACCCCCGAGGAGGGACAACTGCCGGTACCGGCGATGGACTGGAGCGTGTCGCAAACGGCTTCGCACCTCATCGGCATCGTCATGCGCGGCACAGGCGACCGGCGCCGCGCTGCCTCCGTCGAGGCTCTCGGGCAACTGAATCGTCAGCAGATCGACGAGCTCGCCATGAGCGACCCGGCAGAGATCGCCGACCGGCTCGAGGCGCGGCTGGAGACGCAGCTGGGCCTGCTGTCAAAGGCGACCGGGGACGAGGCCTTCGAGCTGCACGCCGGCCTGGTCACCGACGTCCGGACGGCGCTGTCCTACGAGCTGTGCGACTTTCTGCTCCACGGCTTGGACATCGCTCGCGCGACCGGACGCCCCTGGACGATCGACCCGGCCGACGCGGCCCTGGACCTGCGGGCGCTGCTGCCCGCGCTTGAGCCTTGGGTCCGTCCGGAGGTCCACTCGGGCAAGGCTCAGGAAGCGGAGTTCTCGTTCCCGGGCCCGGACCGCGCGATCTGCATCGAGGTCGGTGGGGGCCTGTACCGGGTGACGACGAAGCCCGCGGACGGCTCGGCCCCCGAGGTCGATCCCGTCGAGCTGCTCTTGGCCGTGTCGAAGCGCGGGAAGGGGTCGGACCCAACCGTCGCCGCGATCGCCTCCTGGTACAAGCCGACTTGAACGCGCTTCAGGCCTCCGGGGGGCCCGGCGCCTCGTGGAGTTCGACCATGCGGCCGTCGGGGTCGGTGAGGTAGGCGCTGCGACCCCAGTCGTAGTCCTGGGGTCCCACGACCTCCACTCCCGCCTCCCGCATGCGCGCGCATGCAGCCTCCAGGTCCTCCACCGCGAAGGCGACGTGGTCGCGCGAACCGGGGTCCAGTGGGTCGGAGGGGTCCGGTTCGTAGGCTTCGTGGACAAGCAGCTTCACGTCCCCGACCTGGAACTCCGTGTGCCCGGGCCCGGCGCTGACCGGGGAGACCTGCAGCAGGCGCTCGTAGAACCCGGCCGCGGCGACGACGTCCGAGGAGAACCTGGCCACCTCCGTCACCCGCGGGCCGTCAGGCGCCGCAGGCACGTCCGGCCTGTTCCTGCTCGCGGGCGTGGTAGGACGACCGAACCAGCGGTCCGGACTCGACGTGAGCGAACCCCAGCCCCCGGGCGAACTCCCCCAGCTCGGCGAACTCGTCCGGGTCCACGTAGCGGTCCACCTGGGGGTGCGCCCGCGAGGGGGACAGGTACTGCCCCATCGTCACCAGGTCCACCTGCGCGTCGCGCAGCTCCACCAGCGAGTCCCGGACCTCGCCGATGGTCTCGCCCATCCCGAGGATCATTCCGGCCTTGGTGACCTGCTGGGGGCGGAAGATCTTGGCCAGGCGCAGGACCTCGAGCGACCTGTCGTAGTCAAACCCCTTGCGGACCGTCCGGTGCAGGCGTCGGACCGTCTCAAGATTGTGCGCGAACACGTCCGGCTCGGCCTCCACGACGGCGCGGACGGCGTGCGGCATGGCGCGGAAGTCGGGGGTCAGGACCTCGACGCCGCAGGCTGGGTTGTGCCGCCGGATGGCCCGGATCGTCTCGGCCCAGATGGACGCCCCTCCGTCTAGACGGATGTCATCGCGGGCGACGCCGGTCACGACCGCGTACTTCAGCCCCACGGCGGCAACCGCCTTGGCAACACGCTCGGGCTCCTGCTCGTCGAGCTCGGGGGGGCGGCCGGTGATGATGTCGCAGAACGTGCATCGCCGGGTGCAGACGTTGCCAAGGATCAGGAAGGTCGCCGTCCGCTGCTCCCAGCACTCGTAGATGTTGGGGCAGGGTCCGGACTCCTCGCAGACGGTGTGCAGGCCGTGCTCGCGCATAAGGCGCTTGAGATCCAGGTAGTTGGGCCCGGTGCGGACCTTGACCTTCAGCCACTCCGGCTTGGGCTGGGGGCCGAGGGCACGTCCCTCGCGCAGGCGGGCCCGGGTGCCGGACATCCTGCCGGCGCCGGACGCGCACCCCATGCCGCCGCGGGGCGCATCGGTGGCGGGAGCACCGGCCGAGGAAACGTCGAGCGGCCGTCTCAAGCGCGCACCTGGAGAGCGGGCCTGGTCAAGCGGATACCTCCAGAGCCGAGCGTGGACGGAGCTGGTACACGAAGACGTCTGCGAACGAAGCGGCCACCGCGTCTCCGACCGCGTTCGCATCCGGTGCGGCCCCCGTCAGCTCCTGAATCGACGTCACCCCGCGGTCGGTGATCCCGCAGGGGACGATCCCGCCGAAGTAAGAGAGGTCGGTGGACACGTTGAGCGCGTAGCCGTGCTTTGTGACGCCGCGGCTGACCTTCACGCCGATCGCGCCGATCTTCCGGGTGCCGATCCAGACCCCCGACCTGCCCTGCACCCGCTCGCCGGTGACACCGAACCCGGCCAGGGCATCGATCAGCACCGCCTCCAGGTCACGGACGTAGCGCTCCAGGTCGGGCGTCGGGCCGAGGTGGACGATCGGGTAGCCGACCAGCTGTCCGGGGCCGTGGTAGGTGACCATGCCGCCGCGGTCCGCCTCGTGGACCTCCACTCCCCGCTCCGCGAGCGTCGCCTCGTCCCACAGGACGTCGCCTCGCGTGCCCCGGCGTCCGATCGTGAACACGCTGGAGTGCTCCAGCTGCAGCAGCGTGTCCGCAGCCTCGTCTCGCTGGCGCGATTCGTGGAGGCGCGATTGGAGGCCGAGGGCGTCTGCGTAGGGGACGGTCCCGAGCCAGACGGCGTCGAGGCTGCGCACTACGGCTGCACCACCTCGCGCGCGAAGTCCCACGTCTCGAGGTTCTCCTTCAGACGGGCCAGGAACCTCATCGCGTCGGAGCCGTCCAGCAGGCGGTGGTCCCAGGACATCGACAAAAACGTCCGGTGGCGAATCGCGATCATCCCGTCCACCACGGCCACGCGCTGCTCCACGGCCTCCGTGGACAGGATCGCCACGTTGGGCTGGTTGATCACGGGCACCGACAGGTAGGACCCGAACGGCCCGGGGTTGGTGATCGTGAACGTGGATCCCCCCACGTCGTCGGGGGCCAGGGACTTGTTGCGCGCCTTGTTCGCGATGTCGGCGATAGCCCTGGAGATCCCGACCACCGTCATCGTCTCGGCCCCCTTGACCACAGGGACGATCAGCCCGTAGTCGGTGGCCACCGCGACGCCGACGTTCACGTAGTGGTGCAGCGTCGCCTCGGTAAGGTCGGCGCTGACGCTCGCGTTGACCATCGGGACGTGTGCCAGCGCGTCCACGCAGGCCCGGACGATAAACGGCAGGTACGTCAGGGACATCCCCTCGCGCTTTTTGAACTCCGGGTTCACCTGGGCACGCAGCCGGGCGATGTTCTCCATGTCCACCTCGACGGCGTTCCAGGCGCGCGCCGATGTCTGCAGCGACTTGACCATGTGCTCGGCGATCCGCTTGCGGATGTGCGTGAGCGGCTGCACCTCGTCGCGCTCGCCGGCGGCCTGCCGGACCGCGGGCGGCGACTGCTGTCCGGGGCGTCCCGGTTGGGCCGCGGGCGCCTGGGGCGCAGCCGGCGGCGCCGCGGGGGCCGAGCCGCGTCCGTCCGCGTGGTCGATGACGTCCTGCTTGGTGATGCGGCCTCCGGGTCCGGACCCCCGGACCTGGGACAGGTCCACGTCGTGCTCGCGCGCCAGTCGCCGGACGAGCGGTGACAGCTGCCCGCCCGGACGGCCCTCGCCGCTCCTGGTGGGGGGACCGCCGCGCGAAGGCGAGCTGACAGCCGGGGCCCGGGGCGGGTTCGACCCGGGCGACTCCGGGTGGGGCTCGCCGCTGGGGTCGGTGTCCGTGGACTCCGACTGCTCGACGGGGTCGGATCCCGCTCCCGTGGACTGTGCGGCGGGGACCCCGGACGGCGCAGCGGCCTTCTGCCCGTCGCCACTGGCGGCCACCTCGCGATCCGTTCCGCCCGGCGAGGCCTGCGCGGCCTCAGAGCCGCCTTCGCTGGACTCCGAGCCCGCCTCCTCGCTGGTGGTGGTACCGGCCTCGGCACCACCGGCGGCCTCACCGCCTTCGTCCACCTCGCAGATGGTGGTTCCCACCTCCACGGAGGCCCCCTCCTCGACGAGGATCTTGGTAAGGACGCCGGCCACGGGCGACGGAATTTCTGTGTCCACCTTGTCGGTGGACACCTCGACCAGCGCGTCGTCTGCGTCAACCTTGTCGCCTTCGGACTTGAGCCACTTCAGGATCGTGCCCTCGACGACGGACTCTCCCATCTGGGGCATACGGACCGCAGTCGCCATTTGCCAAAACCCCCTTAGCCGTGCAGCGGACGTCCAATGGCGGCCAGCGCGGCTTCGCCGACCACCTCCGAAAGAGTCGGGTGCGGGTGGACCAGCCCGGCCAGCTCCGACGGGTAGGCCTCCCACCCGACGGCGAGCAGGATCTCGGACAAAAGCTCGGTGACGCGCGGGCCGATGATGTGCAGGCCCACGATGCGCCCGCCCTTCTCGGCCACGATCTTGGCGAACCCTCGCGGCTGGTGAAGGATCTGCGCCTTCGCGATGCCGGTGAAACCGTGCTTGTGCACCTCCACGTCCATCCCCCGCTCCCGCGCCGCCTCCTCCGTGAGGCCGACGGAGGCGATCTCGGGGTTGCAGTAGGTGGCGTGGGGGACGTCCCGGTCGTAGTCGAGCATCACGGGGGTGCCGCCGGCGATTCGCTCGGCGACGGAGAACCCCTGCGCAAAGGCGACGTGGGCGAATTGCGGCGACATGGCCACGGCGTCGCCGACCGCCCACACCCCGTCACCGGCGAGGTAGGTGTCGTCGGTGAGGATGTAGCCGCGCTCGGACTTGATCCCCCATGAATCGAGGTCCAGGCCGTCGGTGGACGGTCCCCGGCCTACGGCGACCAGGACCTGCTCCACGTCCACGCTGGCGGTCTTGTCCCCCTTGCTGAAGGTGACCTTCAGCAGGTCCTTGGAGCGGTCGATGTCCTGGACCTTGGCTCCAGCATGGACGGCGATCCCGCGCTTGCCGAACGACGCCGTCAGCTCCTTGGACACGTCCGCATCCTCAAGCGGGACGATGCGGGGCAGCGCCTCGATGACGGTGACGTCCACACCGAAGGAGCGGTAGACGGACGCGAACTCCACGCCGACCGCGCCGGCGCCGATGATCGCGATGCTGCGGGGCAGCGTCTCGCGAGTCAGGGCGTGGTCGGAGGTGATGACACGCTCGCCATCCGGCTCCATGCCCGGGAAGTACCTGGCGTAGGAGCCGACGGCCAGGATCACTTGTCGGCCCGTGACGTCCTTGTCGCCGGCCTTGATCGTCCCCCGGGGGCCGAGCTTGCCGTCCGCGTTGACGAGGTCGATCTTGCGCGCCTTGATCAGCGACGACAGTCCGGAGTGGAGCTTTTTGATGGGCTCGGACTTGGACTTCTGAACCGCCGCCCAGTCGAACTCGGGCTCGTTGACCGTGATCCCGTAGGTCTTGGCGTCGCGGATCGTGTCCAGCACCTCGGCCGCATGCAGGAGACCCTTGGTGGGGATGCATCCCCGGTGCAGGCAGGTCCCGCCGACCTTGTCCCGCTCCACGATCGCCACCTTCTGGCCCAGCAGGGCCGCGCGCAGAGCCGCGGCGTAGCCACCGGGACCCCCACCGAGGACGACGACGTCGTAAGACCCGTTGCTCATCGGCTCAGCTCTCCTTGGTCGGCGAGAGATCAGTCTATGGCCGCCGGGGGGGCCTGCTTCAGCCACAGGGACACGTGCGCAGGCTGGACCGTCTCGCTCGTCGCCCGGACCAGCTCCCGGGTGAGGGTGTCCAGGTCGATCTGGTCGCGCAGCCGGGAGCCGAAAGCCTCGATCGTCCGGGTGGCGTCGTAGGTCCGGCGGTAGAAGCGCCGGTTGACGAAAGCGCGGATCCGAGACAGGGCGGGGCGGAACATCGCCGCCACCGCCAGGGTGGACCCGGCCACCGCGAGATCAGACCTGCCGGTGAACGGAGCCGTCAGACGCTGAAGCAGGATCACGGCCCCGGCATAGAACCCCGCCATCGAGAGGGTCAGGATCGTGTAGACGACCGCGCGGTTGATCACCCGGTCGATGTCGTACAGCCGGTAGCGCAGGATCGCGAAGCCCACCGCCACCGGGATCCCTGCAAACGAGATCGTGACGAGGTCCTGGGCGACCTGCATGAACACCGGAGTGGGCCCCTCCCCCATGAGCATCGCGCCCGTTCCGGCGAAACCGAACAGCACCGCGACGAAAACCGCCGCCGTCGCCACCCACTTGAGCTGCTGGCGCTGCTCCGAAGGCGCACGGCGGTAGCGGACGACCAGGGAAGCCATCGAAGCGATGAACGTGACCGGCATGAGCAGCGCAAGAACGCCCAGTACGGGCATCAGCGGCCGGATCGCGTCGATCGCGTATGGGTTCTCGATCGCCACGTCGGCCAGGGTGCCGGGCGTGAGCGCCTCCGTTAGGGACATAGTCAGGATGGAGAACGCGGGAACCCACCCGAACCAGCGCCAGCGGTGCGACGGAAGCCTGCCATCGGGGAACAGCAGGACGAGATAGGACCCGATCAGCCCCGTCCACAAGGCCCAAAGCCAGTTCGAGAGCCACGCCGCCGTGACGGCGCCGGGCAAGGCTCCTCGCTTCACGTCGAAGCCGTACACCGCCCACGCCGTGGCCGCGAGGTTGACGCCGATCGACAGGCCGATGAGCAGACAGATCCACCCGATGGCGTTCGACGGCTTCCGGGTGGCGACGAGCAGCCCGACCACCGGAAAGGCCACGAAGGCCAGGAGCCATACGAACTCGGCCCTGCCCGTCCCCCACTCCGATGTGGTCTGGCGCGAGCCGACCGACACCATGACGACGACCGTCGCAGCGTAGGTGGCCAGGGTGGCCGCCGCCGTGGCCCAGGCCACCGCGGCCTTCCATCCACCTCGTGTGCTCGCGGCCCGCATGACGTGCCATTCTTACCCTTCGGCCCCCGACTCGGTTCTCTCACGGAGGTTGTCCGGTGACGGAAGTACGAACGAACGGCGCCACGGACGCGGAGGTGCGCGTGGAGCGGGACACGATGGGCGAGGTACAGGTCCCGGCATGGGCGCTGTGGGGAGCCTCCACACAACGCGCGGTGGACAACTTCCCCGTCTCCGGGATCCGTTTTTCGCGGCCGTTCATCCGCGCGCTGGGGCTGGTGAAGCAGGCTTCGGCTGAAGTCAACGCCGGCCTCGGCCACCTGGACGCCGAAATCTCACGGCTGATCTCCGCGGCGGCCGGACAGGTGGCGGACGGCGGGTGCGACGTCCACTTCCCTCTGGACGTCTTCCAGACCGGCTCCGGCACCTCCACCAACACCAACGCCAACGAGGTCATCGCCAACATCGCCAACCGGCAGGCGGGGTCGCCGCTGGGGACCAAGACGCCCGTGCACCCCAACGACCACGTGAACTTCGGGCAGTCGTCCAACGACGTGATCCCCACCTGCATCCACATTTCTGCGCTGGATGTGATCGACCGCGAGCTGCTGCCCTCGCTCGGGCGCCTGCAGGCGTCGCTGGAGGCCAAGGCGGCCGCGTTCGACGACGTCGTCAAGACGGGCCGGACCCACCTCATGGACGCGACCCCGGTCACGCTCGGACAGGAGTTCTCCGGCTACGCCAGGGCCATCGAGCTGGGCATCGACAGGGTGAGGACGGCGATACCGAGGCTGGGCGAGCTTGCTCTGGGCGGAACCGCGGTCGGCACCGGCATCAACACCGACCCCGACTTCGCCAAACGCGTGATCTCGCTGCTCGCGGAACGGACGGGGCTGGACCTGCGGGAGGCGACCAACCATTTCGAGGCCCAGGGGGCCCAGGACGCTTGCGTGGAGATGTCCGGCGCGCTGAAGACGGTCGCCGTTTCGCTGACCAAGATCGCCAACGACCTGCGCTGGATGAATTCCGGTCCGAAGGCGGGGCTGTCCGAGATCCGGCTCCCGGACCTGCAGCCCGGCTCGTCGATCATGCCGGGAAAGGTGAACCCGGTCATCTGCGAAGTAGTCGTCCAGGTCGCGGCGCAGGTCGTCGGAAACGACGCCGCGATCACGTTCGCCGGGTCGATGGGCAACTTCGAACTCATCGTCATGCTGCCCGTGATCGGCCACAACCTCCTCCAGCAGGCGAGCCTGCTGTCGTCGTCGTCCCGGCTGCTTGCGGACAAGTGCGTGGACGGGATCGAGGCCGACGCCGCGCGGTGCCGTTCGACCGTCGAGTCCACGGACATCCTCGTCACCTCACTGAACGCCGTAATCGGCTACGACCGCGCAGCGGCGATACTGAAGACCGCCCGCGCCACCGGCCGCACGATCCGCGAGGTCGCCTTGGACGAGCGGGTGCTGCCGCCGGAGGAACTCGACCGCGTGCTGGACATCTCGAGGATGACCCGAGGGGGCATCCCGGACAGGTAGGAGGACAGGTGCTTACGACCGTTCAGGACAACCTCACCCGCGAAGAGGCCGTGGCCAGGGCCGCGATCATCTCCGGCTGCGTGTACGACATCGCCCTGGACGTCACCGGCGGAGACGAGGTCTTCGAGTCCACCACCACAGTCCGTTTCGACTGCTCGGAACCCGGGGCGTCCACGTTCATCGATCTCACCGCTCCCTCGGTCGAGTCGATCGAGCTCAACGGGCAGCAGGTCCCGCTCGAGGCTTTCGAGGGCCACCGCATCAGGCTTGACGACCTGCAGGCGTCCAACACGCTGAGGGTCACGGCCACCTGCTCCTACCGCCACACCGGCACGGGGCTGCACCACTTCCGCGACCCGGTGGACAAAGAGGTGTACCTGCACACCCAGTTCGAGCCCTTCGACGCCCACGCCGTGTACGCGTGCTTCGACCAGCCTGACATCAAGGGAACCTTCGCCTTCACGGTCACTGCGCCCGAAGGCTGGGAGGTCGTGTCGAACATGGCTCCCACGTCGGCTCCCGGCTCGGGAGGCGGCCGGTGGGCGTTTCCCCCCACTCCCGTTATGTCGACCTACATCACGGCGATCGTCGCCGGACCCTTCCACGTGGTCCGGGACCGCCACCGCAACATCGATCTCGGCTTGTTCTGCCGTAAATCGCTGGCCCAGTACCTGGACCCCGAGGAGATCTTCGAGGTCACCAAGCAGGGCTTCGACTGGTTTGAGAAGGCGTTCGACTATCCCTACCCCTTCGGCAAGTACGACCAGCTGTTCGTCCCCGAGTTCAAGTTCGGGGCGATGGAGAACGCCGGATGCGTCACTTTCGTGGAGGCCTACGTCTTCCGGTCGCGGGTCACGGACGCCGCCCGGGAGTCAAGGGCGAGCACGATCCTGCACGAGATGGCGCACATGTGGTTCGGCGACCTGGTGACGATGCGCTGGTGGGACGACCTGTGGCTCAACGAGAGCTTCGCCACGTTCATGGGCAACCTGTGCATGAGCCGCGCGACGAGGTTCACCAACGTCTGGGCCACCTTCGCCTCGGGGACCAAGACGGGCGCCTACCGCCAGGACCAGCTGCCCTCCACGCATCCGATCGTCGCCGACATCCCCGACATCCACGCCACCCACCTGAACTTCGACGCGATCACCTACAACAAGGGCGCGTCGGTGCTGAAGCAGCTCGTGGCGTGGGCGGGCGAGGGCGCGTTCCTGGACGGGCTCAAGGAGTACTTCCGCCGCCACGAATGGGGCAACACCGACCTGTCCGACTTCCTGGCCCCCATTGCGGCCAAGTCCGGACGCGATCTGCAGGCCTGGTCGGCCGAGTGGCTCGAGACCGCCGGCGTCAACACTCTGCGGCTGTCCATCGAGACGGAGGGGTCCGTCCTGCGGTCGGTTCAGGTGCTTCAGGAGGCTCCGGAGTCGCACCCGCACCTGAGGCCGCACCGGATGGCCATCGGCCTGTACGACGCGTCCGACGACGGGCTCGTGCTGCGCAGGCGGGTGGAGCTGGACGTGGACGGCGACCGGACCGCTGTCCCGGAGCTGGACGGAGAGAAGGTCCCGGACCTTCTGCTTCCC
>DATLNZ010000006.1 GCA_035536535.1 Actinomycetota bacterium
ACTACGCGATCGAGCACGGCCTGCCGTCGCTGACGCTCGTGCACAAGGGCAACATCATGAAGTTCACCGCGGGCGCCTTCCGCGACTGGGGATACGAGCTGACGCGCAGAGAGTTCGCCGGACAGGCCATCGGCTGGGACGACTGCGGGGGCCGGGCCCCCGACGGACAGGTCCTGGTCAAGGACGCCATCGCGGACATCACCCTCCAGCAGGTCCTCACCCGCCCGGAGGACTTCGACGTGATCGCCACCATGAACCTCAACGGCGACTACCTGTCCGACGCCCTGGCGGCCCAGGTCGGCGGGATCGGCATCGCGCCCGGGGGCAACATCAACTACCTCACCGGTCATGCGGTGTTCGAGGCCACCCACGGAACCGCTCCCAAGTACGCGGGCCAGGACAAGGTCAACCCGTCGTCGGTGATCCTGTCCGGGGTGATGATGCTGCGCCATCTTGGCTGGGCTGAGGCCGCCGAGCTGATCGAGAACGGCATTGAGCGCGCAATATCGGAGTCGGTGGTGACCTACGACTTCGCCAGGCTGATGGACCCGCCGGTGGAGCCGGTGTCCTGCAGCGCGTTCGGACAGGCGATCGTCGACCGGATGAGCTAGCAGCTGGTCGCGCGGTAGGAGCGCAGCACCCCCGCCAGGGCGTTGCGCGTCTCGGCGACGGTGAACCCCGACTCCCGCAGAGTCCCCAGGGTCTCGCGGTCCAGCCGGCAGCTTCCGGTCCGGCGGTACCACCCGGGCCCGGCCTTGCGCTGGGCCTCCGCGACGCGGCGGTGTCTGGCGACGACGTGCTCGGCCCCCAGCAGCACCCCTTCGGGCTTCAGGGCCCGGCGCAGTTCGCCGGCCGTCGCCTTCTGGTCGTCCACGCTGCACAGCACGAGCGTCGCGACGACCGAGTCGAACGTGGAGTCGCGGAACGGAAGCTGTTCGGCTCTCGCGCAAACCAGATGCGCCCTGGTGCCGCGGCCCGAAGACCTCAGGTAGCGCAGCGACTCCAGGTCCGGGTCCAGCCCGACTGGTCGGAGGCCCGGCGGGAAGTGGCGGGTGTTGCGTCCGGTTCCGGCTCCGAGGTCCAGCGTGCGTCCCCGGGCCTGGGCGAGCAGCGTCCGGCGCCACCTCGAGAATCCCACCGCGTCGATAACTCCCAGGGCGATGTCGATGGACCGGGGCGGGGTAGCCGTGCGCTCGACCGGCAGCCCCTGCTCTGTCCAAGCCGACAACCCCCCGGACAGAACCCACGCGTCGGGACGGCGCGCCGCCGCAAGCACCGCCCGGGGGCCGTGCTGGCAAACGAAGACAACAGGCCTGGCAGGTTCCGGCAGCGGACGAAGGCTGCCCAGCGGCCGGTGAACGGACCCGGCGATCCGTCCCTTGCGCACCTCGGCCCCCGTCCGGACGTCCACCACCTGCACGTCCCATCCCTCGCTCAATCGCCGTGCGAGCTCGAGGGGATACACCGGCTGGCTCACGCGGCGAGACTACAACCGCGGGCCGGACGCGTTCACACCTCCGGCGGGCTGATCTCGTCCAGGGCCTTGCCCTTTGCCTCCGGGAGGTGGGGGATCAGGAACAGTCCGACGAGCAGAGGCGCCACCGCCGTCAGGGCTATCGCCCGGCCTATCGAGCCCAGCGGCCCGGCCAGGTACCCGGCCAGCAGAAGGCCGGCGACCGACCCGGCCACCGATGCGATGAGAAGCGAACCGCCGGCCGTTCCGCGGACCTCCGTCGGGAACATCTCCGTGTTGAAGGAGGCGAGAGCGGGGGCCGCCAGGGCCGCGGCGGCCGTCGACACCAGCAGCGTCACGCCCAGCGTGAACCCCGACGTCAGGAAGAAGATGGCGTCGGTCACGGCCATGACCAGCAGCCCGGCGATTGCCGCCGGCCTGCGGCCACGCGACTCGGCGACGCGCCCGCCGGCCCACACCGCTATCAGCGCCGGCAGCGCCTGGGTCGCCGCCCGAAGGAGCAGGATTCCCGTCTCGGTGTACCCGCGCTCGACGCTGAGGTAGCGGTTGGTGAACTGCGACGTCGGGGCGAAGAACATGTTGAGCAGGAATCCCGTGGCGGCCAGCAGGGCGAACCGGCCCCCGTAGATCCGATCCACTACCTCCCCCGCGTGGCCGCGGACCTCGCGCCGGACCAGCTGGGCGAACCTCGACGACTCCGTCAGCCTCCGCGACAGTCCCGGGACCAGCAGCAGCCCGAGTCCGCCGATCGCGAACAGCGCGCGCCAGGCCTCGGAACCAAGCTGCGCCACCGGAAGCAGCAGGGCCCCGAGCACGAACCCGAGGCTTCCGGCCAGGCCCGCCGCGGCGAGCGCGTAGGCGCGGCCTCCTTCCGGCGCCTCCTCGGTCACGGCTATAAAGGCGACGACCGTGGCGAGGTTGACGCCGCCGCGGACCAATACCTGCAGAGCCCCGAGGACGGCGAGGCTCGGCGCCAGGGCGCTGGCGAGCGATGCGGCGCAGGCGCACACGGTCGCTGCGATGACCAGCCGCCGCCTGCCGATGCGGTCGGCGAGGATGCCCCCTGCCAGAGCGAGCAGGGTCCCCACGCGAGTGGCCGCGGTCGCGACCCCGAGCGCGGCGTCGTCCGCGCCGAAGGTGTGCGCGATCGGGTCCACGGCCTGCGTCAGAAGGGAGCCGCAGTACCCGGTGACGGCCAGGACGAACCCCAGCGTCGCCAGCGCCCTGGCCTGGTGCGCCGACATTGCCTCCGGGGGAGCCCACTTCGGGCGCCCGGGCTCCGACGGTTCGGGCCGGTCCTCCAGCCGGGCCCCGACGCAGGCCGCCTCGTGTGCGAGCTGGCGCCGGATGTGCCGCCGGACGGCCCGCCGGAACAGAAAGCCGAAGTAGGGAAGGTCCAACGAAACGCGCGCCTCGAGGTCCAGTCGTGCGCCGCCGCCGTCCCCTGCCACCGTCGCCCGAGCCAGCACCGGCTCCACGATCGATGCCGGCAGCATCCACTCCGTGCGGCCAGGCGAGCCGCCGGTGACGGCGAGCACCCGCTCCGCCGGCGCCGTCAGGTTTTCCGACAGCCGCACGACCTGCTCGACTTTCGACCTGCGTCGCCTGCTTCGGGTCGCCATTTCGGGTCCTCCGAGGGCCTCAAGCGGCCCAGCGTAAGGGACAAAGTGCCTGCTCCCGCGCCCATCGAATAGGATCGACTGACCCCGCCAAGGAGGCTTGTAGATGGCAGTTGGATCTGCCGCGACGCGGCGCGACCGGCCCACTCCCTACAAGGGAGAGAGCGGGAACTTCATGTGGGTCCTGCACCGCGTAACCGGCATCCTGGTGCTGTTCTTCCTGTTCCTGCACGTGGTCGACACGGCCACGATCCTGTGGGGGCCCGAGATCTACAACGAGGTTGTCGAGATCTACAAGAACTTCTTCTTCCGGGTGTTCATGGAGGTCCCGCTCGTCGGGGCGGTCCTGTTCCACTCGTTCAACGGGCTGCGCGTGCTGGCGATCGACCTCACGAACTGGGGGGCCCGGCGACAGAAGGAGCTGTCCGTGGCGGTGCTGGTGGTAACTCTGCTGTTCTTTGTCCCGTCGGCGTACATCATGCTGCGCCCCGTCCTCTTTTCGGGCTGACCGTGGCCATCCGGACCCAGAACGTCACCCGCAGGCCCCCTCAGGTCCGCCAGTCGTTTCAGCTGTGGACGTGGCTTTTCATGCGCCTGTCCGGGGTCGTACTGCTGTTTTTGGCCCTCGGGCACCTGGCGATCCAGCACATCTTCAACGACGTCGGCGACCTGTCCTTTGAGGTCGTGGCGCAGCGTTGGTCGGGCGGGTTCTGGAGGACGTGGGACTGGCTGCTGCTTGTGCTGGCTCTGCTTCACGGGACCAACGGCGCGCGGACGATGATCCACGACTACATCCGCAAGCCTCGCCGGCGGATAGTGGCCCTTGCCGTCCTGTACACCGCCTTTCTGATGACGATCGCGCTGGGATCCATAGCAATCTTCACCTTCAACCCCGACGCTTTCGGGTAGCCGATGGACACCACCCCCACGGTTCACCGCCACAAGTTCGAGACCGTCGTCGTCGGCGCGGGCGGAGCCGGCCTGTACGCCGCCATGGCCGCCGCCGAGGGCGGCCGGTCGGTGGCGGTTTTGTCGAAGTTGTACCCCACCCGGTCCCACACCGGCGCGGCCCAGGGAGGCATCGGGGCGGCGCTCGCCAACGTGGAGGAGGACCGCTGGGAGTGGCACATGTTCGACACGGTCAAGGGCGGCGACTACCTCGTCGACCAGGACTCCGCCGAGATCCTCGCGCGCGAGGCCGTGGAGACGGTGTACGAGCTGGAGCACTTCGGGCTCCCGTTCTCACGGCTGCCCGACGGAAAGATCGCCCAGCGCAAGTTCGGCGGCCACACTTACAACTTCGGCGAAGGACCTGTCCACAGGTCCTGCTACGCGGCCGACCGTACGGGTCACATGATCCTGCAGACGCTGTTTCAGCAGTGCATGAAGCGACAGGTCACCTTCTTCAACGAGTTCAAGGTGCTCGACCTCATCGTGTCCCACGACGGACGGTGCACCGGCGTCGTCGCTCTGGAGATAGCCAGCGGCGACTTCCACGTCTTCCACGCCAAGGCTGTGTTCTTCGGGACGGGCGGCTTCGGGAAGATGTTCAGGATCACGTCCAACGCCCACACGCTGACGGGGGACGGCAACGCCGTGGCCTACAGGCGCGGCGTCCCCATGCAGGACATGGAGTTCTACCAGTTCCACCCGACCGGCATCTACACGCTCGGGATCCTTCTTTCTGAGGGCGCGCGGGCCGAGGGCGGGATCCTTCGCAACGAAAGCGGCGAGAGGTTCATGGAGCGCTACGCGCCGACTCTGCTCGACCTGGCCCCCCGGGACATCGTCTCGCGGTCGATGTTCCAGGAGCTCAAGGAGGGACGCGGCTGCGGTCCGAAGCGCGACTACCTGCTTCTGGACCTCACCCACCTGCCGCCGGAGGTGCTGGACGAGCGGCTGCCGGACATCACCGACTTCGCCCGCACCTACCTGCGGGTCGAGCCCAAGTCCGAACCGGTGCCGATTCAGCCCACCGCGCACTACGCGATGGGAGGCATCCCCACCGACAACGACGGGCGGGTCTGGAAGGACGGGCACAGCGTGATCTTCGACGGCTTCTACGCCGCCGGCGAGTGCGCGTGCGTGTCGGTGCACGGCGCCAACCGCCTCGGGACCAACTCGCTGGTGGACATCCTGGTGTTCGGCCGCCGAGCCGGAAAGCACATGGCGCGGTACGTCGCCGAGGCCGACTGGCCCGAGCTGCCCAGGGGGGCCGAGGACCAGGCGGTCTCGCTGGTGGACGGGATTCTGTCGCGGCAGTCAGGGGAGCGTCCGGTGGACATCCGCGAGACGCTGCAGGACGAGATGAACGACAAGTGCTTCGTCGTCCGCAACGAGCCCGGACTGAAGGAGATGGACGCCAAGGTCGCGCAGTTGCGGTCGGCGTTCGCCAACGTGTTCATCCAGGACCGGGGCCGGCTGTTCAACACCGACCTCGTGGAGTGCCTGGAGCTGGGGTTCATGCTCGATTGCGCGCAGACGACGGTCGTCGCCGCCCTGGCGCGCCAGGAGTCGCGGGGAGGGCACTACCGCGAGGACTTCAAGGAGCGCGACGACACCCGGTTTTTGGCGCACTCGCTGGCCTTCCCCGGCGAGAGCAGCGACTCCGTGAGGATCGACTACAAGCCCGTGCGGATCACGAGGTTCGCCCCGAAGGAGCGCAAGTACTGATGCGAGTGACGCTGCGAGTCCGCAGGTACAACCCCGAGGTCGCCCGCGACCCCTGGTGGCAGGACTTCGACCTGGAGTCGGATCCCCGCGCCCGGGTGCTGGACCTCCTGCACCAGGCGAAGTGGTACCACGACGGCACTTTGACGCTGCGCCGGTCCTGTGCTCACGCCGTGTGCGGGTCAGACACGATGATGATCAACGGTCACAACCGCCTGGCCTGCAAGGTCCTGGTGGAGGACGTGGCTCCCGTCATCGTCTGCGAGCCCATCCGCGGGCTGCCGGTGATCAAGGACCTGATCGTCGACATGGAGCCCTTTTTTCGCAGCCTGGAGTCGGTCAAGTCCTGGCTGATCAACGAGGAGCCCCCTCCGAACTCCGAGCGCCTCCAGAGCCCGGAGGAGCGGGAGCGGTTCGACGAGGGCACGAAGTGCATCCTGTGCGCGGCCTGCACGACCTCTTGCCCCATCTTCTGGGCCAACGACGAGTACGTGGGTCCGGCCGCGATCGTCAACGCCCACCGCTTCACCTTTGACTCCCGCGACCGCGGGGCGGCCGAGCGCCTGGAGGTCCTGGCGGACCGCACCGGCGTGTTCAAGTGCCGCACGACGTTCAACTGCACGAGCGTGTGCCCGCGCGACATCCCCGTGACCGAGCTGATCCAGGAGATGAAGCGCGCCATCACCTTCGGCAAGATCTGACGCCCCCCACCCACAAGGAGACATCCATGTCGCAGCAGAAGCCTTCGCCCCCGTCCGGGACGCTGGACACCTCAAAGTCCTGGACCGCGACCATCCGCACCGACAAGGGCGACGTCCGGGTGGAGCTGTTCGCCTCCGACGCGCCGATGACCGTGGAGAACTTCGTGAACCTGTCCCGCAGCGGCTTCTACGACGGGACCACCTTTCACCGCGTCATCCCGGGGTTCATGGCCCAGGGCGGGGACCCCACCGGCACGGGCACCGGAGGGCCCGGCTACAAGTTCCGCGACGAGTTCAGCACCCGGCGTCACGACTCGGCGGGGGTGCTGTCGATGGCCAACGCCGGACCGGGGACCAACGGCAGCCAGTTCTTCATCACCTACGGGCCCACCCCTCACCTGGACGGCAAGCACTCGGTTTTCGGCAAGGTCGTGGACGGCATGGACGTCGTCGAGTCGATCCCCGAGCGCGACCCTTCGCGCGCCCGGGAGCCGGGCGAGAAGATCGTCACGATCGACATCGAAGAGTCGTAGGCCTGTCTAAGGCAGGTTCAGCGACTCCAGGCGGTCGAAGACGACGTCCAGCCTGGAGAGGAACCGGCTTTCGTCGAACACGGCGTCCAAGTCGACGGCCTCCGTTGCGCGGGGGTCCTCCTTGAGCACTTCCAGGTAGGGACGCTCCTCCTCCCAGGATGTCATCGCCGCCGACTGCACGATCCTGTAGGCGTCGTCGCGCTCCATGCCCGACTCAATCAGCGCCAGCAGCACGTGCTGCGAGTAGAACAGCCCGAAAGACAGCGCCATGTTGGCGCGCATGCGCTCGGGGTACACCGGCATCCCATCGACGATTCGCGTGATGTCGGCGAGGGCGAAGTCGCACACGCAGGACGCGTCCGCAAGCGCCACCCGCTCGACCGACGACTGGGACATGTCCCGCTCGTGCCACGTGGCGACGTTCTCCCAGCCGGCGTGCGCGTAACCGCGCAGCAGGCGCGCCAGTCCGGACAGCCGCTCGCACCGCCAGGGGTTTCGCTTGTGCGGCATCGACGAGGAGCCTTTCTGGGCTCCCTTGGTGAACGGCTCCTCGGCTTCCCGGACCTCCGTGCGGGCCAGGTGCCTGATCTCCACGGCCAGCCGCTCGATGGACGACCCGATACCGGCCAGCGCCGCGAGGTACTCCGCGTGGCGGTCGCGGGTGACGATCTGGCTGGGTGCGTCCTCGGGACGCAGGCCCAGCAGCGACAGCACATCGGCCTCCACCCCAGGCGGGACGCTGCCGTAGTTGCCTACGGGCCCGGCCATCTTGCCGACGGCGATCCTGCGCCGGACCTCGGCCAGCCGCTCGCGGTGGCGCGCGAACTCAAAGGCGTGGCCGGCGAGCTTGGCGCCGAAGGTGGTCGGCTCGGCGTGGATGCCGTGGGTGCGCCCCATGCAGACGGCGTCCCGGAACTCCAGGGCCCGCCGCCGCAGGACCGACGCCAGCCCGGTGACGCCGGCGAGCATGAGGTCGCACGAGTCGCGCAGCGCCATTCCCTGTGCGGTGTCCACCACGTCGTAGGACGTGAGCCCGAAGTGGATCCACCGGCCGTGCTCGCCGCACGTCTCGGCCACCTGGGACACGAACGCGACCACGTCGTGATGGACTTCGGCCTCGATCTCCGCGATGCGCTCGGGGTCGATGCGGGCCGAGCTCCGGACCGCATCCGCCGTCCCCACGGGAACCTTGCCCACGCGCTCCCACGCCTCCAGGGCGGCCACCTCGACGTCCAGCCACCTGCGCAGGCGTTCGCCGTCGGACCACAGCCGCCCCATCTCCGGACGCGTATAACGCGCGATCATGCGCTCATCGTATGCGGCGGAGCTGGCCGCACGAATTGCCTCAGCAGCGCCGCCCAGGCGAAGGTCGCCGGCTCCGATCTATCGGCGGCGGCCCAGGACGACCGTCGCCAGCAGCTGGACGGATACTCCGACGAGGGCGACGATGCCGAACTTGCCCATGCGGGGCTGGAATGCCAATTCCCACACGGCTCCGACCAAGGCCACTGCGATCATGGCGTAGTAGGACATCTCCATGGCACTTCGACTGATGGAGCGCTGGCGTTCATCGCCTTCGCCCCGCACCAGCGTCGGCAGTTCCCGGTCTCTTCCCCACACATTCAGGACCACTACGAGCCCCACGGCGAAGATCAGCGGGAACAAAATGCTGATCCAGTCCCGGCCTCTCATCGCGGAGATCACCGCCAGCACCATTCCGGTGGCGACTCCGAACGCGGGGGTCACCCAGCTAGTCCTCGTCCACATTGAAAACCTCCTCCACTGTCTGGCCGAAGAAGCGCGCCAGCCGGATCGCCAGGGGAAGCGAAGGGATATAACGGCCGACCTCGATCGAGTTGATCGTCTGCCGTGACACCCCCAGTTCCGCCGCGAGCTCTCCCTGGGAAAGCCCCTTCTGGGTCCTCAGCTCCGCGATTCGGGTGCGCACGTGTAAAGCTAGCTTGTCAGCGCGATCCTGTCAAGCGAACTTTACAGACGGGGGCCGCGAATCGGCTAGACCTCCGACTGCTTGCGCCTGAAGTCGGCGAAGCGCTCTGCCAGCTGCGGGTCAGCTGCCGCCATGATCTGCACCGCCAACAGCGCCGCGTTCTGGGCGCCGTTGACCGCCACACATGCGACCGGCACCCCCTTGGGCATCTGGGCGATGGCGAGCAGCGAGTCCAGACCCCCGAGGCCCCCGGACTGGATCGGGACCCCGATCACCGGCTTGTGGCTCGCGGCAGCCACCACGCCCGGCAGCGCCGCGGCCATCCCGGCGCCACAGATGTAGACGGCCACCTCCCTGGTCTCGGCGTCCTTGATGTACGCCATCAACGCCTCGTGCTGGCGGTGGGCGCTTCGGACGTTGATCTCGCACTGGACGCCGAACTCCTCGAGGGTCGCGTGCGCGCGCTTCATGACATCCATGTCTGACTCGGATCCCATCAGGATCGCGACGAACGGCTGGCTCATGACACTCCCTTCGCGATGTCGGTTCTCATGTACTTCCCGCGCATGCCGATTCCGCCCGCGGCTTTGTATGCGCGGTCACGGGCTTCCGGGATGGTGGTACCCAGGGCGGACACGCTGAGCACCCTCCCCCCGGAGCTCACGAGCCGGCCGCCGGTCTCTTCAGTCCCTGCGTGGAACACCACCACTTCCCCGGACGACACCTCGGCGATCCCCTCCACCGGCACCCCGGTCTCGTAGGGTCCCGGGTAGCCCTCCGAGGCAACGACGACGCTGACGCACGCGGTGTCGTTCCAACCAAGCTTGTAATCCGACAGGTTCCCCTCCACGGCCGCCAGCATCGCCTCCGCGAGGTCCGAGGACATCCTGGGCATCAGCGCCTGCGTCTCCGGGTCGCCGAACCGCGCGTTGACCTCAATGAGGTACGGGTCGCCGTCGCTGATCATCAGCCCCGCGTAAAAGCACCCGCAGAACCGGCTTCCCTCCTCATTCAGGCCCTGCACCAGGGGCCGGATGATCCGGTCCAGGGCCGCCTGCCGTGTCTTGGGGGCCAGCCAGGGGACCGGTGAGTACGAGCCCATCCCTCCGGTGTTCAGGCCAGTGTCGCCGTCCCAGATGCGCTTGTAGTCCTGGGCGGGGTCCAACGGAAGGATCGTCTCTCCGTCGGTGATGCAAAGCATCGACGTCTCGCGGCCTTGCAGGAACTCCTCGATCACGACGCGGCTGCCGGCCCCACCGAAGGCGCCGCCGCGCATCATCTGGTCGATCACCTCGGTCGCGCGAGGGTGGTCCTCGCAGATCAGGACGCCCTTTCCGGCGGCGAGCCCTTCGGCCTTTACGACGACCGGAGGAGACATGGTCTTCACGAAGTCGCTGGCGAGGTCGGGATCTTCAAAGGACTCCCCCCGGGCCATCGGCACCCCCAGGCGGGCCGCGAGGCTCCGGCAGAAGACCTTGCTCCCCTCGATCCGGGCTGCCTGTGCCCGAGGGCCGAACACCCGCAGCCCACGGGCCGCGAGCTGGTCGGCGAGTCCGGCCACCAGCGGCGCCTCCGGCCCGATCACCGTCAGGTCGATGCGCTGCTCCTCGGCGAAAGAGACCAGCCCCGCGACGTCATCGGCCGCGATCGGGACGAGGGAGGCGACGCCGGCCATCCCGGGGTTGCCGGGCGCCGCATACAAGCGTTCTACCGTCGGGTTCTGGGCCAGCTTCCACACGAGAGCGTGTTCCCGGCCCCCGGACCCCACCACGAGCAGTCGCATGCGCCGACGCTACCTAAAGCCGGAGACGTCCGGAGGGGCGCCTAGTAGGGGTGGACGCAGGCGCTGTAGCTGCCGCCGGCGGCGACGCTGCCGGATGCGTGGTGCTTCGGCACCCGGACGAAGCCGACCGGAGTCGCTACGTCCAGCCCGGTCTGCGCGTACACCTGGACCCCGCTGGGCGATCCGTCGGCGTAAAGGTAGCCGGGGCTCCACGTCACCCCCGCGAGGGAGCCGGACTGCTCGTGGCCGGTCCAGAGGTGCTGGGTCGAGGCGCGGACCCCGGAGCCTCCGGACGCGAGGCTCACCTGGCTGTCGGGCGCCGTGGGTGCCGGACAGTGAGCCGCGTGCGCGGGAGCAGCAACGAGCACGGCGGACAGGGCCACGGTGGCGAGCAGCAGTCTGCGGGGCATGTCTCACAGTTCGACGGCTACAGCCGCGTTCCTTCCGGGGCCGGTGGGACCCGGCAAACCGGACTTCTCGCCCGGCGGCGGGAGGGTTTAGGCTGGGTCCGTGACTGCCAAGTCGATCTTCAAGCGCCCCAAGCTCGCGCTGATGCTGTTCGGCTCGGCCTGGGTGCTTATCCGAAAGGCGATGCGCAAGTCCGCCGGTTCGTCGTCGGCCCGCACGGCGGGCGACACACCTCCCGCCAAGCAGCCGCTGCGCGGAGAGGACCTCGCAGAGGAGGCGTCCATGGACTCCTTCCCCGCGAGCGACCCTCCCTCGTACTAATCGCTCAGCGCTTTCTGCTGCCGCCGTGGCGCCTCCGCCCGATCCCGCGCGGGCACACGTCACAAGGAGTTCAGGCCGGGACTGAGGTCGAGCGAACGATCGGGCAGGTGAAGGGTCCCCGATGATCCGGACGGAAGGACGATCCGTCCGCTCACCTCCTGGTCCCGGGCCAGGTCCACCTCCACCGGCCCGAGCGGTGTCGGGACCCGTCCGGCCAGGCGCATCAGGGGGCCGAACCACGGCCGCACCTCGACGGTCGTCCATCCCGGCGAAAGCGGCCGGACCCCCAGGACGTGGCGCGTGAGGTCGCAGACCGGCGTGGACGACCAGCCGTGGGCATGACTGAAGCGCGCGCCCTCACCGGGCCAGAACTCCCAGAAGGAGCCGTCGCCGGAGTCCAGGAACCCTTTCCAGCGGCGGAGCGACCCCAGGAGCAGGTCGTGACGTCCGGCGCGCGCGAACGCCTGGTGGAGCCAGTGCGCGAAGAAAGTCTGGGTGCCCAGGACGTGGACCCGAGGATCGAAGCCGGGCGGGTATCCCCACGCCCGGAGGGAGTCCGGGTCGAACACCGGATCGCGGACGCGGGAGGTGTCCGCTACCTTTCCGAGCATCTCCGCGGCCTCGGCCCCCTGCACCACGCCGGCCAGCACCGACATGGCGACCGCGTGCTGCGTGGACTGGACATGCTCGACGTCCTCGGTGAAGACGCCCCGGCCGGCGTCCCGGAAGGCCCGCATGCCCGCCCGCAGGTCGTCCGCACGGGCCCGGCTCCTTCCCGCGGATGCGACGTCCCCCACCACGCGGGCGAGCGCAGCGTGGTCCTCCAGAGCGCACACGAGCAGCCCCTGCAGCGAAGCGATGGGTCCTTCCGGCAGCGGGCACCAGTCGATGAACACCCACCCGGGGACGGGTCCGAGGACGCCGTCGCCGGCGAAAGCCATAAACCAGTCCAGGACCGGATCTGCTTTGGGGAGCAGTTCCGCGACGATGCCCGCGTCGCCCGTGTGCTCGTAGAGACGGGCCAGCGCACGGATCCAATGAAGGGAGAAGTCGGGGATCGTCAGCGGGTGGGCGGCGAGGTCGCCCGCGGCGACCATGGGCAGCAGCCCGTCCGTCCGCTGCTCCCACGCGGCCAGCCGCAGCGAGTGAACCACCATCGACGGATCATCCGTCGCGCAGAAGGTGACCAGGGTGTGCAGGTACGAGTCGCCGACCCACGTCCGCTGCTCGCGGCCGGGACAGTCCACGAACGCGTCGGTCGAGCACAACCTCAAAGTCCGGACTCCCACCCGCCACAGCCGCTCCAGGACCGGGTCGTCGCTCGCGAACGACCCTGTTTCGGTCATCCCGTGGATGCGCTCACGCACCCGGGCGCCGGTGACGCGGGCCGCCGCCGAGGCCGACACGAACAGGTATCGCAGGCCCATCGCCTCAAACGGCGCGACGGTCTCGCCGTCCCCCCGGCACACCCGGACGTGGGTCCATTGGCGGTCCACGTCCGCGGGGTCGTCTCCGGACAGGCCCTCCGCGCATCGCAGCGTCACCACGCAGCCCGGCGTCGCGTCGACGTCCACCTCGACGAGCCCCAGGACCATCTGTCCGAAATCCACGACCAGCGCCTCGCCGTCCGGCAGGTCCGCCGGCAGCCTCGCCGCGATCCGGGGGCCTAGGCGACCCCCCCGCGCGTACAGAGGGTCCACCGGAAGCGACTTGGACGAAGGCGCCGGCAGGTCGCCCACCGTCGCGGCGCGCATGACCGCGGACGCCTCGACCACACCGTCCGTCGGCGCCGGCAGCGGACTGGGCCGCACCAGCGTGAAAGGAGGTCCCGGCACGGCGCCCGCGAGGACGACCGCCGGCGACCACTCCGCCCGATCCGTCGCCGTCACCCGCTCGTTCGGGGGCGCAAAGGCCAGAGGAGGTCCGGACGACCAGCCCGGCTTCGACGTCAGCCACTCCTCGCCCGTGTCGAGCACAGGGTTGTCCAAAGCCTCCAACAGGAACCCGCCGCGTCCCAGCTCGCCGAAAGCCGGCGCGGGTCTCCACCACGGCCCCTCGTGCGCGTAGTGACGGACCACCACCTCAACGAGGTTGGACCCCGCCCGCATCAGGGGGCCGGCGTCGAACTCGTCGAAGAACAGGGTCCCCGGGGGGGAGCGCACGGGCCCCCGCGACGCCTCCCGGCCGTTGATCCACAGTGCATATCGCCCGTCGGCCGTAACCCTCACCGGAAGGCGCCCGGGCGCCCGGTCCAGGACGAGCTCTCGCCTGAACCCCGCCATCTCGTCGCGATGATGCGGGTCCGGCTCGGGGGCCGCGGCGAGCCAGACGACCGGAGGACGGCGGTTCCAGATCCACCTTGCCCGCCAGTGCGCCGGCCACCGCCCCAAGGTCTCCTCCAGCGACTACAGCCCGTCCGGCGCCGCCAAGTGCCGTGGCCGCGGCCGGTATGTCCCCTATGATGCCCGGGGCAGGCTGTGCAATTTTGGCCTGCACGTCCCCTGGGAACGAAACGGCGAGAGGAAGACATGCGCAAGCTGCTCACCATCACTGCCATCGCACTTCTGGTTCTGGGCGCCTGCCGTCCGGACGACACCGAAGAGACGTCACGCCGGACGACCAGCCCCCGCACGTCCGAGACCCCGGACTCGACTCCACCGGGCACCGACTTTGCTCTCGAGGGCACCATCCGCTACACCCTGAGCCCCTCGGCGGCCACCACCGGCCGTACCGATCTGGACGATGACCTGGACGCCACAGACGACGCATCGTCGCCCAGAGCGACCGGCGCGGCCGGTACCGACGACGACGAGGAGGCGGCCGGGTTCGTCGTGGTCGCCAGCAGCGTCGACTCGCCGCTACAGGCCTGTGGTTTCGAGAACAACGACCAGATAGCCGTCTACTACGAGGGCCCGTCGGTCTTCGAGCCCGAAACCGTCGTGGACAACGCACGTTTCCCGCAGAGCTTGGCAGGCCAGCGCGTGGCTGTCACCGGCGTGCTGCTCGAGCTGGCCGGCCAGTGCGTCCTGGAGGCGCGCCAGGTCCAGGTCAACCCGGCCGCTCAGGCAAGCGGCAGCCCCCGCGGAACCCTGCGCCCCGGCACCACCGCCACCCCGCGCACCGGAACCGGAACCCGCACCCCCACCCCAACCCCGCGCCGCACATCCTCCCCGACAGCAACAGTCCGAGTGACATCAGCACCAACCACAGCCCCAACGGCTGACGCCACCCCGTAGATCAAGCGACCAAAGAGCCCGGCCCCCCCACGGGAGCCGGGCTCTTTCTTTTCTCAACGAACGCATCACCCAACGAACGCACCGACGCGCCAGGGACCAACCCCCACAAGGGGTGGGATGCGCACCGACCCCAGCCCAACCCTAAGCCGCACAAGGCCCAGAGCTAACAGCTGCACTCCGGCCCTGCGCCTCCCGAACCCGCGGCAAAACCTCAGTAGAAGTCAGCGCGTAACCCACATTGTCGTCGGTCGTGGACGCCGCGAAGATCACGCCGATCACCTCGCCCGAGGGCCGGACGAGCGGCCCCCCCGAGTTGCCTTCTCGGACGGCGCCGCTGAGCTGGTAGACGTTGCGGCGCGTGGTGTTGCGGCCGTAGATGTCGCGTCCGGTGGCCTGGAAGGTCCGCAGGACCGCGGCCGGCGCCGCCTGGAACGGGCCCCCGCCGGGGTAGCCCAGGAACGCGCCCTGCGTGCCGCGGTCCGCTGCCGCGGGCGCGATGGGCAGAGGTCCGGCGGCCAGCCCGGACGTCCGCAGCACCGCCACGTCGAGGCTGGGATCGAACAGCATCACCTGCGCCCTGTGCCGGCCCTTGGCGTCCTGGACGGTGATGCTCCCGCTCATCCCCGCCACCACGTGGGCGTTGGTCACCACCAGTCCCGGCGCGGCCACGAACCCCGACCCCGTCTGCACACCACCGCATGCCGGGCCGAACACGCGGACGGTCGCCCTGCCGGCGGCGGCAACCGCGGCACGCACCGCGGGATCGGGCGGCAGAGCGACCGGGGGAGCCGGTCCCGGTTCGAGTCCCTCGAACACCTGGGGGAACTTCGACGTGTCGATGAGCTGTCCGAGCCGGGCCAGGACCGTCGGAGGTCCGGGAAGCCTGTCCTCCAGGGCGCGCACGATCGCAGAGCTGTGGATCGCCGATGAGATCGTCTGCGTCGGCCCTTTGGACAGCAGGACTGTGAACAGCCACACAGCGGCGAGGGTCGCGATGGCGGCGAAGACGGCGCCGAGAAGGGCGTCGGCGACCCCCAGCCTCAGCTCCTGAAGCGTTTTCCAGGCATGGGTGCCCAGGGTGCGTCCGAACATGCCGCCGATCAGCCCCGAGATGAAGAAAACGGACATCGACACGAGCGCCTTGCTCTGCTGCGTCTGGACCATCCCAGCCGCCACCGTGGCCAGGGCGGCGCCGGCGACGAAGCCTCCGATCAGGCCCCCGAAAGACAACACCTGGATGGCCGCGCCCTGGGTTACGCCGTGCGCGACGGCCGCGACCAGCAGCAGGATTATCGCCACGTCGATCAGCGACATCAGGCGATGACCGGTTCGGTGCGGCTCACGCCGCTACTCGTCGTCCTTCAGGTGCTTGAGGTACTGCTCGAACTCGGCCGCAAGTTCGTCTCCGGAGGGGATTTCCTTGGGTTCGGCGTCCGAAGCCCGCTCCAGCTCGGCCACCTGGGCCACGACGTCGGGATCGGCCTCCACCGCCTCCGCCACCTTCTTCTCGTACGTGCGGGTGTCCTCCTCCAGCTCGGATGTGTCCGCTTGAAAGGAAAGCAGCCGCGACAGGCGCCGGATGAGCTCCAGCGCCGCCTTGGGAGAGGGGTTGGCTTGCACGTAGTAGGGGACCTGGGCCCACAGGCTCGCCGACGGGATCGACGCCATGCCGCACGCGTGGTGCAGCACGGACAGGATCCCGGCGGGGCCCTCGTAGGTCGATTGTGCGAACCCGAGCCGGCGCGCGAGGTCCGGCTCATAGGCGGTCCCCGTCACCTTCACCGGCCGTGAGTGCGGGACGTCGGACAGAAGCGCGCCGAGGGTGATCACCATCTCGGTCCCGGACGCGCGCGCCACGTCGATTACGGAGTCACAGAACGTCCTCCACTTCGTGGACGGCTCTATCCCCGACAGAAGGACCGCGTCTCGTCCAGTGCCCGGCATCTCGGCGTGGAAGAACGACGTGGTCGGCCACTCGATACGGCGCGTGATGCCGTCCTCGAGCACCACGTGCGGGCGTTGGACGGTGAAGTCGAAGAACTCCTCCGGGTCGATGGAGGCGTAGGCGCTGGCGCCGAAGTGCTTGCGCAGGAAGCCGAGCGCGAGCGAAGCCGCGTCAGCGGCATCCGTCCACCCCCGGAACGCGGCGATCAGCACGGGCCGCCGCAGTGAGGGCCGCGACTGGTACGCGACGACCTCCATAGGCAACGATGCTATCGCGCCATGCCGGAGTTCGGATCGTTCGACGCCACGCGGCTTCACTACGACATCGAGGGCGACGGCCCGCCGGTGGTGCTGCTGCACGGCTTCGCTTCGACGTCGTTCATCAACTGGGTGCGTCCGGGGCTCGCGAAGGCGCTGACGGCTGCTGGGCTGTCCGTGATCATGCCCGACGCGCGCGGGCACGGCCTGTCGGACAAGCCGCACGCCGTGGAGGCGTACACGGGAGAGGCGATGACGCGGGACTGCTCGGCTCTCCTTGACCACCTGGGCCTGGATTCGTGCGCGGTCGCCGGTTACTCGATGGGGGCAAGGACCGGGCTCGCGCTCGTCCTGGACGACCCCCGAATCAACCGCGCGGTGCTGGGCGGCACCGGGGACAGGCTGCTCAACCCCCCGAACCCGGACCGCGAGCTGGTGGCGTCGGCGCTGGAGACTGACGACCCCGGGTCCGTGACGGATCGCACGGCCCGCGGGTTCCGCGACTTCGCGGACCGCACGAAGGCCGATCGCTTCGCGCTCGCCGCCTGCTGGCGGGCCGGTCGGCGGAGGTTCTCCCACGAGGAGCTGGCGAAGATCACTTCGCCGGTCCTGGTCCTGGCGGCGGAGGGCGATCCGGTGATCGGCTCACCGCAAGCTCTGGCCCGTGCGATTCCGGGGGCCGAACTGCGGCTGGCTCAAGGGACGCACCTGAACGTGATCAACTCCGCCGCCTACCGCGACGCGATGGTGGAGTTCCTGTCGCGGGATTGAGTCCTCAGCGCAGCCGAAGGCGGTCGGCAGACACCTTCACGGCTCCAGCCAGGCACACCACCGCCAGGGCGATGAGGCTCGGGGTCTGGGACGACGCCTTCCGCAGCGGGGGATCGGGGCGGACGGCGACGGGCTGCGGCGGCGGGGCCGCCAGGTCGGTACCGGCCTCGACGGGCACAGGGGCCGCCGGCTGCTCGGGCGGCGGCGGCTCTCCGGTCGAGATCTTGACGTCGAACCAGGCCGACGGCAGGCCAAGCACCTCCATGAACTTGATCCCGGTCATCTCCACGCTGCCGCGGCTGCCGGTCAGCCGCATCTTGCGCACGCGCGGCGAGTCGCCTCTCTGGAGGATTTCCACCGACTGCAGCTCGCCCGGAACCCCCGCAGCCGCAGACACCTGAGCGGGGTAAAAGGTCCGGTTCCAGCGCTTGATGTTCGCAAACGGGTATTCCACCGCACTCAGGTAGGGATGGGCGTCGCGGCTTCCGTTTCCGTAGATGAGGCCGTGCGTGTCGGTCTTGCCGCCGCCGTTGCCGTGGTACATGGCCAGGATCGCCCGTCCTCCGTGGGTGAGGATCTCGCCGGACGTGGCCCTGGTTGCCGCGACCATGGACGGCTCCTCGCCGTCATAGCCCAGGTACACCTGGCAGGCCCCGGTCGGGCAGATGTCGAAGCCGTTGACGTGGTGCTTGGAGTACCAGGTCCGCGTCGCCTCGGCCAGGGACCGCGAGGCGACGGCCAGCACCTTCAGTCCCTCTACGGGCCACCCGGCCCCCTTCTCCTCGGCGATGCCCTGCACGTAGCTCTCCATGTCCACGTGGTTGACCGCCCACAGCGACCCGGACGTGGCTGAGTACCTCATCTCGAAACGGCCGCGGTACCGGTAGCCCGTGGTCTCCAGCCGCGTCAGCGCCGGCGACCCCTTGGGGACCACCCACACGGGACGCGTGGTCGTCCCGGGCTGGCGCCCGGGAGGCGACGGCTCCTCGGGCGGGTCCTCCGTGGGGGCCGGGGAGGGCGAGTCAGACGGCCCCGGCAGTGGCGACTGGGCCGGAGACGACGTGGGTGTCGGCGACGGGGACGGATCAGCTTGCGCAGCGCCCACCACGTTGGTCGCGCGGACCGTGTAGTTGCCGCCCGCGTAGGCGATGACCACACGCGCTCCTGCCGGCATAGCCAGGGGGAATCCGGAGCCGGCCCGGCCCCCGGGAGGGGCGTCAGAGACCGTGCCTCCCTCAGGCAGGACCACCGCGTGCTGGTTGGACGACGCCACTCCCACCCTTATCGGGGCGCTCGTCTTGCCGTAGACGGCGCCCTTGTAGAACAGCCCGAGGATCTTGCGGTACGGCCACCCGGCGCGCGCCTGGCCCTGGACTCCGTCCATCGCCAGTCCCATGCCGTGGGCGGCTCCCTGGCCTTCGATCACCACCGCGCGCTCTCCCGGCCTGGGGACAGCCGGTGCGGGTGTGGGGCCGGCTGCGGGAGCCGCCCGAAAAGCCCGCGCTGAGGCCCCCGGCGCATGGGCGGCGAAGGCCGCCGAGGCGAGGGTCAGGGCGAGGCAGCACAAGGCCGCGGACAGCCGGGATCGGAACATCGGGGGAAGACTAGCAGCCGGGGTGCAGATCTACGGCTTGGAGTCGGGGTCCGCCGCCTGCAGCTCTGCCCTGAGTCTGCGGCGGGCCCTGGCGGCGAGGCTCTTGACGCCGTCCAGGGAGGAGTCCAGCCTCCTGGCCACCTCCGACGACGGCAGGTCGAACAGGTACAGCAGCTCAAGAACCTCGCGCTCGCGCGGCGCCAGCGACTCCATCACCTGGGCCATCGCGATGCTGTCGGTCCGGCGGCCAATCTGATCCTCGGCCGCCCGGCCGGCGGCCGGATCCAGTCCCGCCGGCACCGACGGCCGCCTGGAACTCGCTCTCCAGCGGTTGCGGACGGCGTTGCCGGTGATCGTCTTGAGCAGCGGGGGAAGGCTCGTGTCCGGCGACAGGGACTCCCGGGACCGCCATACCCGAAGAAGGACCTCCTGGACCACGTCCTCGGGCTCAAAGTCGCCGGAACCCGCCCAGGACGCGATCAGCCGCCCGTACTCGGACATCAGGCGCTCCAGTGCGCCATGGTCGCCGCTGCGCAGGCCGTTGACGATCTGGGTGTCGCCCGGGCGGACGCCGCCGGCGCGCTGGGGCGAAAGTGCCGCCTGAGCTGCGGAAACGCCCGGCATCCGGCCTCCTGTCGCAGGCACGTCGAGTGGCAGGGTCCTGCCCCGTCACCCGAATAAACGCAGCCGGAGGGGGCAGCCGTCGCGGAATTGGGTAGGAATGCCGTGACACCTTCCCCCCGGGGGCGGGGTTCGTTGGGGTGAGAGGAAGGCGTTACCCGTGGGCGGAATGCAGTTCAAGCGCCATCAGCTGCCGGTTGGAGACGACGTGGTTCCGGTTCTCGTCGCCAGCGAGAGCGGCGAGCCGAAGGCCGTCTTCATGAGCTACGAGGCCTTTTTGGAGCTGGCCGCCACCCTCTACACGGCGATTGAGGCGCTCAGGGTGTCCGGCATCGACCCGGGCGAGGTCTTCGCGGACGAAGACGCGGACATGCTGCGCGAGGCCGTGGATCCGTCCGATGCCGAGGCCTACCTGTCCGCGGTCCCCGACCCGGACGACAACCCAGCGGGGGAGTCCGGCGAGGCCGTCCTGAAACAGATCTTCTCCAGCGACGACGAATCCTTCACGATTCGCGACACAAGCGACGACGAACCCACCCCGGACCCCCGGTAGCCGTCACGCGATAATCCCCGGATGGACGACCTCGTCCCCCGGCAGGGACTGTCCCGCTTTCTGGACGAGCGATTCGGCGCCTCGGACCTCCCCCTGGACGTCTCCCGCCTCGGGGAGGGTCACTCGAACCTGACCTTCCTGGTCACGAGGGGCGAGAGGCAATGGGTGCTGCGGCGTCCTCCGCGCGGCGAGATCCTGCCCTCGACGCACGACATGTCCCGGGAGTTCAGGGTGATGTCCGCTATCGAGGGCGCCGGGCTGCCGGTGCCCGTCCCGCGTCCCATCGCGATGTGCGAGGACACGTCCTACATCGATTCGACCTTCTACCTGATGGAGCCGGTCGAGGGCGTGGTCGTCCGAGACGAGATCCCGGACGTGTTCGATTCCCCGGAGAGCCGGCGTGCGTTGGGGGAAACTCTCGCGGACACTCTCGCCGCCATCCACGAGGTGGACTGGCGGGGAGCCGGGCTGGAGGGCTTCGCGCGCAAGCCCGGGGAGTTCCTCGTCCGCAACCTCGTGCGGATGCAGCAGCTGTACGACCTCGTCCGGGGCCGTGACATCCCGGAGATAGACCAGCTGGGGGACTGGCTGCGGGCACACGCTCCGCAACAGCGGGAGTCGACGCTGACCCACGGCGACTACAAGCTCGACAACGTGATGTTCGCGCCGGCGCCGCCGCCGCGGATCGTGGCCGTCGTCGACTGGGAGATCTCCACGGTCGGCGACCCGCTGGTGGACCTCGGCTGGATGCTCTACTTCTCGCTGGAAGCGGGCGACCCGGCCGGCGGCTTCGTGAGAACGATCGCCACTCAGGCTCCCGGCTACCCGACAAGGGCCGAGCTGGCCCAGCGGTATGCGAAGACGTCCGGTCGCGAGATCGACAACCTCCGCTTTTACGCGGCTCTGGCCGGGTGGAAGATTGCGATCATCATGGAAAGCTCCTACCGCCGGTGGCTGGACGGGATGGCCGACGACCCGATGTTCGAGACGCTGGACGAATACGTGCCGAGCCTCGCGCGACGCTCTCTGGACGTCATCTCGGGGGCGGTGGGGGTCGAGTAGAACTCAGCGGTCGCCGGTTCGCGGCATCCTCACCGACGCTCCGTTCGAAGGCGGGGAAAAGAAAGAACCGGGCCCTGGGGAGGCCCGGTTCTTACGCTGCTGAGGGGGTGCGCTCACCTGTAAGAAACGCAGAGGTCCGCTCCAGCCGTCGCCCCGGCCCCCCTTCGGTTCTCGCACGAAGGGTTTCGCGGGACCCCCGGCGGGAATGAACGCCTCATGGGCTGGATATTCAGACAGTTGTTCAGGGTCGTCATATCGACCATCGCAGTGCGCGTGATCAGGCAGTTCATGGGCGGCCGGCGCCAGACCCCCGAGCTTCCACCCGGCCGCCGCAGCTGACGCCTTCGGCGCAAAGAAAGAACCGGGCCCTGGGGAGGCCCGGTTCTTACGCTGCTGAGGGGGTGCGCTCACCAGAGAGAAACGGGGGAGGCGCCGAAATCTGTCGCACCTGTTTAGCTTCTATCGATAGCGCCTCGTCGATCGTGGGAGCCGGTGCCCCTTGAAGGATGTCGCGGTGGTGGGACTTACGTACTCGGGTAAGTCCACGATTTGGGGTGCAGTGTCGCGCGCCCACTCGTCGGCTCCCCCCGGCGCGGCCAAGGCCAATGTCGCGGTGGTGGCGGTCCCGGATGAGCGGCTGGACCGGCTCACGGCGATGCTGCAGTCGCGCAAGGTCACAGCTGGCCAGGTCCGGCTGGTGGACGTCCCCGGCCTCAACGCCCAGTCCCTGGGGGACGCCAGGGCGGCGGACGCGCTGGCGGTGGTGGTCCGGGCTTTCGGCTCTGACGCCGACCCCGCGGGGGATCTGGAGAAGTTCCGCTCGGAGCTGGCGCTGGCCGATTTGTCCACTCTGGAAAAGTCCACAGAGCGCGTGCGTAAGAAGCTGAAAACGCAGGCGGCGGAGGCCAAGGTGGAGCTGGAGACCTACAAACGGGCGGAGGCCGTTCTGTCGGAGGACAGGTGGCTGTCCGACGAGTCGTGGGACGCCGACGCCGAGCGCGCGCTGCGCCTGCTCACGCCCCTGACGCTGAAGCCCGTCCTGGTCGTGGCGAACGTGGACGAGACCCACGACGGCACCCCCGACGGGCTTCCGCAGCCGGCCATAGCCGTCCGGGGGCTGCTGGAGGCCGAGGCAGGGGACCTGTCGTCGGAGGACGCCGCCGAGCTCATGGCCGAGTTCGGGGTGACCGAGTCCGCCACGACGCGGTTCGTCCACTCCCTGTTCGAGCTGCTGGACCTGATCACGTTTTTCACAGGCAACGAGGTGGAGGCCCGGGCATGGGAGATCCCGCGGGGGACAAAGGCCCCCCAGGCTGCCGGCAGCGTCCACAGCGACTTCGAAAAGGGCTTTATCCGCTGGGAGGCGGTGGGCTTCGAGGACTTTATGGAGTTCGGTTCATGGGACGCCGCCCGGCAGAAGGGCCGTTTGCGCGTGGAAGGCCGGGACTACGTGGTCCAGGACGGCGACGTCGTGCGGATCCTGCACTCCTAGACCGCCGAAGTCTGGAACTGCGTGCGGTAGAGCTCCGAGTACAGGCCCCCAGCCGCGACCAGCTCCGCATGCGTCCCGCGCTGCACGATCCGGCCCCCGTCGATCACCAGGATCGTGTCGGCCGCGACGATGGTGGACAACCGGTGGGCGATCACCAGGCTGGACCGCCCGGACAGCGCCTCCGACAGCGCGCGCTGGATCAGCGACTCCGACTCCGAGTCCAGGTGGGCGGTCGCTTCGTCGAGGATGACCAGCGCCGGGTCCTTGAGCAGCACGCGTGCGATCGCGACCCGCTGCTTCTCGCCTCCGGACAGCCTGTAGCCACGCTCCCCGACGACGGTGTCGTAGCCCTCGGGTAGCGAGGCGATGAGGTCGTGTATGCGAGCGGCGCGGCACGCGCGCACCATCTCCTCCTCCGACGCATCCGGCCGCGCGTACAGCAGGTTGGCGCGCAGGGAGTCGTGGAACATGTGGGCGTCCTGCGTGACGATTCCGATCGCACCCGCCAGTGATCCCAGCCGCAGGTCTCGCACGTCCACCCCGTCGAACACCACCGTTCCTCGCGTCACGTCGTACAGCCTGGGCACGAGCGACGAGATGGTCGTTTTGCCGGCCCCCGACGGTCCCACCAGGGCGACCATCTGTCCGGGCCTGATCTCAAAGGACAGGTCCCGCAGGATCCAGTCCGAAGTCGTCCCGTGCTCGACCTTGCCCTCCAGCGATCCGATCGGGACCTCCTCGGGGGCCGGATACCTGAACCACACCTGTTCGAACCGGACGTGTCCCGACGGCGAGTCGAGTTCCTTCGCCTCCGGCTTCTCCTTCAGCGGCTGCGGGAGGTCCAGGATCTCGAACACGCGATCGAAGCTCACGAACGCCGTCATGAGGTCCACGCGGGCGTTGGTCAGGTTGGCGATGGGCGAGTAGATGGCGGCGACGTAGGCGGCGAAAGTGACGAGCTCGCCGAGGCCGAGGCCCCCCGACAGCACCATCCTCCCGCCGACCCAGTAGACGGCGGCTGTCCCCACCGCTCCGACGAGGCCGAGGCCGAGAAAGAACGTCCGGAACAGGACCGCCAGGCGCACGCCGATGTCGCGGACCCGGGCGGCGCGGGCCGAGAACTCGTCGCGCTCCGCGTCGGCGTCCCCGAACAGCTTCACCAGCAGCGCCCCGGACACGTTGAAGCGCTCGGTCATGGTCGTGTTCATCGACGCGTTGAGATTCATCTGCTCCCGGGTGGCCGCCTGCAGCCTCCTTCCAACCCTGCGCGACGGCAGGATGAAAGCGGGCAGCACGATGAGGGCGAGCAGCGTCAACTGCCAGGAGATCCAGACCATCGCGGCCAGGGTGAACACGACCGTCACGGCGTTGGAGACGATTCCACCCAGCGTGTTGGTAAGCGCTCCCTGGGCTCCCACGACGTCGTTGTTGAGCCTGCTGATGAGAGCTCCGGTCTGCGTGCGGGTGAAAAAGGCGATCGGCATCCGCTGGACGCGGTCAAACAGCGCCGCGCGCAGGTCGAAGATCACACTTTCGCCTATGCGGGCCGAGTACCAGCGGCTGACCAGGGACAACCCCGTGTTGACCAGCGCCAGCAGGACGACCGTCAGCCCCAGGAGGTTCACCAGCCCGTACGCGGACGCCGGCGGCGCCTGCCCCCGATCGCGGTCCTTCACAGCACTCTGAAGGGCCTCGACCAGCTCCCCCATCAGCTTCGGGGGGACCAGCGCCAGAAGCGACCCGACCACTACCGTCAACAGGAACACCAGGATCTTGCGCCGGTGTGGGCGGGCGAACCTCAGGACCCGGCGCCACAGGTCCTTGGGCAGAGTGGGGCGTTCCGACTTGTCGTCCAGACTGAGGTGCCGCATGTGGTGGCCGATCATGACCTTCAGTATGGGCTGAGGCAGGGTCGCTCCCGCCCGCCGCAGCCGCTGCGCCACGTTGACGAACCGGAGGACGCTTGGGACATCGCCGCGCATCGGCCGTCCGCCGTCACCTCGCCGCCCTGGGCGCGGTTGCGCTGGCCGCCGCCCCAGGCTGCGCTCAGGACCCGCCCGTCGCGGGGCGCGGGCAGTCAGGGCCCCTGGTGGTCACCTCCGTGTCGCCGATCACGAACGTCGCCGCCAACATCGCCGGCGCGGGGGCCCGCGTGGTCGGACTGGTCCCGGAGGGGGAGAACGCCCACGAGTTCGAGCCACCACCGCGGACGGCGCGGACGCTGTCGGATGCGCGGCTGGTGTTTGTCAACGGGCTCAACCTCGAGATCTCCCTCGAGGGCCTCGCGGCCAAGACCGCCGGCCGGGACAGGATCGTGCGCCTGGGTGACCGGACCATCCCGCGTTCCGAGCGGATCTTCGACTTCTCCTTCCCGGAGTCCAAAGGGGACCCGAACCCGCACGCCTGGACCAACCCCCCGTACGTCAAGCGCTACGCGCGCACCATCGCCACCGAGCTGTCGAAAGCCGACCCCGGCCGGCGGGACGACTACGAGCGCAACCTGGCCGCCTTTGAGCAACGGACCGGCGAGCTGGACGCGGCGGTCCGCGCCGCCTCGGCGACTCTGTCCCCCGAGCGGCGGACGCTTTTGACCTACCACGACTCGTTTCCCTACTTCGCCAGGGACTACGGCTGGACCGTGGTCGGCGCAGTCCAGCCCTCGGACTTCTCGGAGCCCTCGCCGCGCGAGCTGGCCGCGCTGGTCGATCAGGTCCGGGAAAGGCGCGTGGGGGCCATCTTCGGGTCCGAGGTTTTCCCGAGCCCGGTCCTGGAGCGCATCGCGCGGGAGTCGGGGGCCCGGTACGTCGACGCGCTGCGCGACGACGACCTGCCCGGGCGCCCCGGGGATCCTGGCCACTCCTGGTTCGGGCTGATGCAGTTCAACCTCGTGACCATCGTGGAAGCCCTCGGCGGCGACGCCTCGGCCTTGAAGTCCCTGGACGTGTCCGACGTCGTGGACAACCGGGCGGAGTATCCGCAGTGAACAAGCGGCTGGTGACGCTGGATTCCGTGACGTGCCACTACGCAGATTCCGCCGCGGCCATCGAGGACGCGTCCCTGACAATCGACCGCGGCGACTTCGTGGGCGTGGTCGGTCCTTCGGGCTCGGGGAAGACCACCCTCCTCCGGGCCGTGCTGGGGGTCGTCCGCCCACGCTCAGGGGTGGCCGTGATGGCTCCGGGCGTCCGGGTGTCCTACGTCCCTCAGGTGGAGGCGGTCAACTGGAGCTTCCCGGTGACCGTGGGCGAGCTCGTGATGATGGGGCGCTTGTCACGCCGCCGGCTCCCTTGGACCAGCGCCGCCGAGCGCGCAGAGGTGGCGCAGCTGCTGGACCGCCTCGGGATGCGGGACTTGGAGGCCAGGCACATCCAGGAGCTTTCGGGCGGACAGCAGCAGCGCGCGTTCATCGCCAGGGCGCTGATGCGCCGTCCGGACCTGCTCCTGCTCGACGAGCCGACCTCGGGGGTGGACGTCCGGACCCGGCACGAG
Organism: Actinomycetota bacterium; assembly: GCA_035536535.1. Taxonomy (NCBI): domain Bacteria; kingdom Bacillati; phylum Actinomycetota; species Actinomycetota bacterium. The sequence goes on from DATLNZ010000006.1 coordinate 26,478, forward strand.
CTGCTGCACCTGCTCGGGGACCTCAACCAGCAGGGCCTGTCCGTGCTGCTCACCACGCACGATCTGAACGGAGTCGCCGCGCACCTTCCCTACCTCGTGTGCCTGAACCGCAAGGTGACGGGGGCCGGTCCCCCCGCGGCCGTCCTGGTCCCGGAGGTCCTTGAGCGGACCTACGGTGCCCGGATGGAGGTGCTCGAGCACGGCGGTATGCGGGTGGTAGTCGACCACCTGCACGGGGCGGGGCACCCGGAGGCGCCGCACTGACGAACTTTTTGGACCCCCTGTCGTTCGACTTCTTCCGAACGGGCCTTGCCGCGGCCACGCTCGCCGGAGCGCTGTGCGGGCTGATCGGCGCCTATGTCGTGCTCCGCGGTATGAGCTACATAGGCCACGGCCTGTCCCACGCCGTGTTCGGAGGCGCGGTCGCAAGCTCTGTGCTCGGGGTGAACTTCTACGCCGGCGCCGGCGCCTGGGGCTTTGCATCGGCCCTGCTGATCAACCAGATCTCCCGGAGGCGCCGGGTGGGGGCCGACGCCGCGATCGGAGTCGTGACGACGGCTTCGTTTGCGATCGGCCTGGCCATCATCAGCCGGTCGCGGTCGTTCACCCGCAACTTCGAAGCGGCGTTGTTCGGGTCGGTGCTGGGCGTGTCGGGGGCCGACGTGGCGGTGCTCGGGTCAATTGCACTGGCGGCAGGGGCTTTCATCTTCCTCTGCTACCGGCCACTGCTGTTCACGGCGTTCGACCCTGAGGTCGCCGAGGCGTCGGGTGTTCCTTCCCGCACGATGGATGCCCTTTTCGCGGTGGTGCTGGCGGCCTGCGTGGCCGCCACTATGCGTGTGCTGGGCGTGACGCTGGTGGCCGCGGCGCTGGTGATCCCGGCCTCCACGGCCCGCCTGCTCACCAACTCGTTCAGCCGGATGCTGCGGCTGTCCACCGGGCTGGGAGCGGTCTCCGGCGCGGCCGGAATGTTTCTGAGCTACTCCTTGGACGTAGCCTCGGGCGCCACCATCGTCCTGGTGGCGGCTCTGATCTTCGCGGTCGTTTTCACCGTCACCGCCCGTCCGCGGATCCGACGTCGGTGACGTACGCACGATCGGTGTGGTGTACGTCGAAGCCCAGCCGGCGGTACATGGCGACCGCCGGCGTGTTTCTCGCGTCCACGTAGAGCATCACCCCCGGCAGCCCGCGACCAGCGAGGCTGTGCACCCCGGCCAGGACAAGCGCCTTTCCCAACCCCCGGCCGCCCCTGTCCGGATCGACGGCGATCACGTAGATCTCGCCCAGCCGCTCGGCCTCGTGCACTTTCGTCCAGCAGAACCCGGCCATTCCGCCATCGTCCACGGCCACGAGGAACCCGTCCGGGTCGAACCATGGCTCCCGCATCCGGCTCCGGAGCGTGTCGAGGTCCCACCGGCCCTGCTCGGGATGGCCCTCGAACGCCCGGCCGTTCACCTCGAGCCACTCGTGCTCGTCTCCGGGCCTAAATGAGCGGACGGAGGTTCCAGCCGGCCACTGGGGCCGGTCAGGGTGAGGCAGCGGTCGGCGCATCTGCAGGAGGTCCCTGCTGCGGCGCAGCCCCAGCCTGTGGGCGAGCGCCTCGTGGGTGTCCGTCGCGTCGAAGGCCCACAGCGTCACTCTGCCCCCACCCGTCTCTGCCACCTGTGCCAGTGCGGCCTCGGCGAGCGCCAGCTCGAACCCGACCCCCCTGTGCTGCGGATGCACCACGATCTCGACTCCCCAGACGCCCCGGTCCGGCCCGGTCCCGGACAGGTGGGCGTAACCGACGGCGTGATCGTGTCCGTCCTCCCACGCCAGCACGTAGCGGGTGTCGCCTGAGGGCCCCCGCTCGAGTTCCATGCGCTTGTGCTCGCTGAGAGGCGGGTGCCCGTCGTGGACGGCCGACGCCTCCAGCACCTCCCGGACGTGCTCCAGGTCACTGGCCGTGAGCTTCTCGAGAACCCTCACTCGCACGCGCGTAGCGTACGATCCGACGTTTTCCCGTGCGGTCCGTGGGTAAGGGTCCGTTTAGCCGCGGTTTGCGGAGAGCTGAAAACGAGGAGGCACGGAATGGCGGACAACGTTCACGAACTTTTCCTGCACGAGCTGCAGGACATCTACGACGCGGAGCACCGGCTCGTGGAGGCACTGACCACCATGTCGGACAACGCGTCGGACGAAAGGCTGATCCGGGCCTTCAACGAGCACCGCGAGATGACCCAGGGGCAGGCCGACCGCCTCGAGAGGGTCTTCCAGATGCTCGACGAGGACCCGAAGAGAGAAAAGTGCCTCGGTGTGAGCGGCCTGATCGAGGAGTACACGAAGTTCGTCCGGGACGAAAGCCCCGAGGGCGTGGTGCATGACACGTTCGCGACGGGTGCGGCGATCAAAGTCGAGCACTACGAGATGTCGGCCTACGGGGCCCTGATCAAGCTCGCCGCGACCGCCGGCCACGAGGAGGTCGTACCGCTGCTCGAGGAGACATTGCGCGAGGAGGCCCAGACCGCGGGCCGCTTGGAGCAGTTCTCTCTGAAGCTCGGGGAGGAGGTCGGTGGACCCGGATCGGTGCCTGCGGTTCTGGCGGCCGCCGAGATCATCCGCGAGGGAGCGCTCCTTTCCGTCGGGGCGTCCAACGGTGCTGGTACCCGTCGCGCCACCGGGGCAAAGAAGGCCACGGCAAAGAAGAAGGCCACGGGGGCAAAGAAGGCCACGGGGGCAAAGAAGGCCACGGGGGCCAAGAAGGCCACGGCAAAGAAGGCCACGGCAAAGAGGGCCACCGGGGCAAGGAAGGCCACCGGGGCAAAGAAGACCGCCGCGAAGAAGAAGTCCACCGGGGCAAAGAAAGCCACGGCAAAAAAGGCCACTGCAAAGAGGTCGAGCGGCTCCAGGAAGTCGAGCGGCTCCAGGAAGTCGAGCGGCTCCCGCAAGTCCGCGGGCCGGTCCTCGTCTCGCTGACGCACCGGGCGTGGAGGAGGCCCCGCCGCCCCCCGGCGGCGCCTCCTCCCGCCCCCCGGGCCGTAGATTTACCGCCCCGGGCGGGAGTGAACATGGATCTCAAGGGCGCCGAGATGGACCTCGACCAGGGAGTGCCGGTCACGACGACGTGACTTCCGAGGACTCTGCGATCCAGGCCCTGCAGCAGCGGGAGGCGACCGGGCCCGTGACGGTCGACTCCCTCGTCTCAGACCTCACCTCGCTCGGGGTCCGCCCGGGAATGGTGCTGCTCGTGCACACGTCTCTCAGCGCGCTCGGATGGGTGTGCGGCGGGGCGCAGGCCGTGGTCCTTGCGCTTGAGCAGGCGCTGGGCCACGAGGGGACCCTGGTGATGCCCGCGCACTCAGGCGGTCTGAGCGAGCCTTCGTACTGGCGCGCTCCCCCCGTCCCGGAGAGCTGGTTTGAAGTCATTCGCAGGACCATGCCGCCGTTCGACGCGGCCATGACCCCCACCCGCAGGATGGGCGTCGTAGCCGAGTGCTTCCGGACACAACCCGGGACGGTCCGCAGCTCCCACCCGCAGTCCTCCTTCGCCGCGCGGGGGCCCCACGCGTCCCGGGTGGTCGACGGACATTCGCTGTCGTACTCCATGGGCGAGGGCTCGCCTCTGGCAAGGGTGTACGAATTGGACGGCCGGGTGCTCCTGCTGGGAGTGAGCCATGCCAACAACACGTCCCTGCACCTCGGCGAGTTCAGGGCCGATCCGCCCGGCCGCCGCCCTGTGGAGCAGGGAGCCCCTGTGGTGGCGGACGGGGTCAGGCGGTGGATCCGATTCCAGGACCTGGACTGGGACTCCGACGACTTCGAGGAGCTCGGACGGGCGTTTGCGCAAGAGACGGGCTTGGAGCAGCAGGGCGCCGCCGGAGCAGGCCGCGCCCTGCTGATGTCCCAGCGGGCGGTGGTCGACTTCGCCTCCCGCTGGATCAGCGCCCACCGAGCCACAGGACGCTGAGGGGATTAGCCGCCGACGGCGCGCCGGACGAAGTCCAGATCGGCAGCCAGGTCCTCCGGCCCTCCGGGCGTCTCGCAGACGACCGGCGCCCCGTCGCACGCCCGCAGCATGTCCCGCAGCACATCGGCTCCGATGGTCCCCGAGCCGAGGTTGGTGTGCCTGTCGCGCCCCGTCCCGGCCGCGTCCTTTGAGTCGTTCGCGTGGACGAGGTCGATGCGCCCGACGATGCCGAGCACCCGTTCAACGGCGTCGGCCAGGTCCTCGCCGGCGGCATGGGCGTGGCAGGTGTCGAAGCAGAAGCCGGCACCCAGCGGGCCCACTGCCTCCCAGAGCCGAGCCAGCACGTCGAACCGGCGGGCCATGGCGTTGTCGCCTCCGGCCGTGTTCTCGATGTACACGGGCACCGTCGTCTCCACGATCTCCAGCGTCCGGACCCAGCGGCCGATCCCCTCCTGGACGTCGTCCTCCGCGTGTCCCGCGTGGACGATCACGGCGGCCGCCCCGACGAGGGCCGCCGCGTCACAGGTGTCCTGAAGGATGCGGCGGGACGGGACCCTGATCCTGTTGTTCGGGGAGGCCACGTTGATCAGATACGGCGCGTGGACGTAGACGCCGACGTCTGAGGCCTTGAGTTGGTCCGCGTCATCGCGGGGCGGGGGCTTGCGCCATCCCTGAGGATCCGACAGGAAGATCTGAACGCTTGTCGCGCCGATCTCGCGCGCGGCCGCCAGAGGGTCGGCCGGCGAGACGTGAGCGCCTACGGACACCTTCGTTCGCGCCATGGGGGCCGAGGATACCCACGCCGCCGCCGGCCTCCGCGACCCACCCCTATGAGCACGCGGCAACCCGAGCAAGTGCCCGTCGTGGAAATTGCTCCTCGCAGCAGGCAGGAATATCGGCTCCGACGCAGAACCTGTGCCAAAGAGTGCGACCTGGGGGGGTCCGAACTCGAAATCCCTTCGGGCGCTGGGGCAATGGGGACGGCGCTGGGGCGCCTGCCCGAAGGGGGGCACATAGTGGGCTACTCGACTTGTTCGAGGGCGCGCACGATCATCGCGATCGCGTGCGCTTTTTTTGTTTTCGGACCTGTAGCGGGTCCGGCGGCGGGTCAGGCGCTTCCGGTCGACACGACGGAGACGCTTCTGGCGAAGGCCGATGCCGGACTGGTTGACGCGGTTCGCAAGGGCAACACCCAGAGTCTGGACGTGATCGTCACGGGCCCTGCGCACGTTGGCTTTACCCAAAACAGGTTCTCCGACCGCGCAGCAGCGATGCGGGCGATGGAGTCGGCTTCGCAGCCCTTCTTCACCGAGGTGGAGCGGGTCGCGCTGGCTGCGGGGGGCCGGGTCGTCACGAAGTGGGCGGCTGGCCCCGCGGTGAAGGTGTCCGGAACGATGGTCACCGCCAAGGCGCTGGCCGCGCTCAAGACGGTTCAGTACATGGAGCGCGACTACGAAGGCGCGGTGCGCCTGGTTGAGCCGATCCCGGACCCCGGTGGCATCGAGGCCAGCAACAGCGACGGCCGGAAGATGCTTCAGGCCGAGGACATCTGGGCGCTCGGCTTCAAGGGCGAGGGCATCAAGGTCACGATTATCGACACCGGTCTCGACCCGAACCACGAGGCCCTGAAGAACGCGGACGGGTCGACGCGAATTGCGAAGTGGGTGGACTACTCCAACAACCGCGTGACCCCCTACGACGACCACGGCCACGGCACGCACGTCGCCGGGACTTCGGTCGGAGCCAGCGACTACGTCGACCCGCAGTTCGGAGCTTTCCAGGAAACCGGAGTCGCCCCGAAGGCGACGCTCTACGGCGCCAAGTTCCTCAACTCCGCAGGAAGCGGATCGTTCGAGAACGGTATCAACTCGCTGACCTGGTCCTACAACGAGGGTGCGGACATCTCGTCCAACTCCTGGGGCTCGACGTGCTCGTCGAGCAGCAGTGCGGTCATGCGGACGGTCCGCCAGCTGACAGACCTCGGGATGCTGTCGGTGTTCGCGGCCGGCAACTCCGGCCCCGGCGCCGGAAGCGTGGGAGGTCCGGCCTGCTCCGACTCCGCGCTGTCCGTCGCCGCGGTGGACAAGAACAGCGTCATCGCTTCGTTCTCCAGCCGAGGACCTTGCGCCGACCTCGAGACCGGCGGACCGTCCCGGATCTGCCCGGACGTCGCCGCGAAGGGAGTCGCGGTCCGCAGCTCGATCCCGCGCTCCGGGGCCGGCAACAGCGACCCGAGCGGATACAAGACATGGCAGGGAACGAGCATGGCCACCCCGCACATAGCGGGGGCCGTCGCTCTGGCCGAGCAGATGAAGAAGCAGTTCACCGGTGCCGGCTGGGACACCCCAGCCCGCGCCGAGGAGCAGGTCTTCAAGCTCACGGCGCTGGACCTCGGCACCGCCGGTGAGGACAACACCTTCGGGTGGGGTCTTCCTCAGCTGCTGAGCATCTACGCCCTGCTCAACGCCACCGACGAGGCGAAGATCATCGACACGTTCGGGATCTCGAGCCCCCTGGTGCGGCTGGGTGACTCCACGAAGCTCAGCTTCACGGTCCGCAACCTCGGGGGCGCCCGCGCCACCGGTCCGTTCCGGGCCACGCTCACCAGCCCGTCCGGAGCCGAGACCGTTCTCAAGAGCGCCGATGCGAGCCTCGGCCTCCTGGACGGCCAGAGCGTCAGCCACACGATGACCGTCGGCGGCGATATCTCGCCCGGCACCTGGACGTTCAGGGGCACGTTCGCCTACACGTGGACCGACCCCGATGGGATCGTCCACGACGGGCTCGTGGACCGCGTCGGGACCATCGACGTCAAGCGAGTGTTCATGTCGATGCAGCTGACGGGGCTGGAGGCCAAGGCCCTCCCGGGCAGCCCGCAGGCACTGACCTTCACCGCCACCAACACGGGCAACGAAGACGCGTCGGGCGTGCTCATCGAGTTCACCGTCCCGGACCGCTACAAGTTCGTTCCGGGTGACAACTTCGACCCGGCGGTGGCTCAGTCGCGGTTCGCCGCTCCTACGCCGAAGAAGGTGACCGAGGACGGCAACTACGGGCGGGTCGTTCTTTCGTTCGAGCCGGGCAACCTGCCGGTGGGCCAGCAGTTCACGTTCACGACCAAGCTCCTGCCGACATCGCCGGACGACTACCGCCTCCTGGCGGTGACCCGGTTCAAGGACGGAGCAGGCAAGGCGTTCTTCCAGGGCGGAGTGTTCCAGCAGACGGTCGGGCTCTGACCGGTACGCGGCACACGACAAAAACAGACGGCAGAGGAGAAACGGACATGGGCAAGGACGCAGGGGTGCGATGGTGGGTAAGGCGGGTGGCGGTCCTGGGGGCCACACTCGCGTTGATCGGCGGGCTGTCGGGTCAGGCTCTGGCCGACCACGAGCCGGTGGTGGATCTGGATCTGGGTTCGCAGTACGCGGCGAATTTCGATGAGGACGCTGGTGGGGTGACGGCGGTCACGCCGCCGCCGTCCGCGCCCCCGAAGAACCCCAGCTGGGCGCACGGGACCCCCACGAGCGGTCCCGGGGTCGCGTTCTCGGGCACCAAGGTGTGGGCCACGAACCTGGCAGGCAACTACAACAACAGCGAATGCTCGGCCATCGTGTCGCCGCCCATCGACCTCACCACGGCCACCAGCGCCTCGGTGTCGTTTATGCAGTGGAGGCACATCGAGGAGAGCACCTCGCTGACCAGCTTCGCGTTTGACGCGGGGATGCTCTTCGTAACCACCAATGGGGGCAACAGCTACCAGCTGATCAACCCGGGCGGCGGGTACACCTCCAAGCAGGTGGGCAGCACGGCCCGCACCTGCCTGGCGGCACAGCCCACGGGGGCCAAGGGTCTTTCCGGCCCGGCCGGCACGACGGTTCCCCCGGCGACCTACTCGCCCGTGTCGGCTGACTTGACCGCATTCGCCGGCCAGACGGTGCAGTTCGCGATCGCGTTCGGGTCCGACAGCGTCACGAGCCGTGCCGGCTGGTACATCGACGACTTCACGGTCACCACCAACGCGGGCTCGACCGTGCAGGACTTCGAGAACTCCGACGGCGGGTTCACCATCAAGGCGACATCCGCACCCCTCACCCCGCTCGGGTGGAGCCACGGGACGGCCACGGCCGGACCGGCGGCAACCACACCGTTGTGGGGAACGAACCTGTCCGGCAACTACGGACAGAACGAGTGCAGCTCCATCGAGACCACTCCTATCGACCTGCGCCCGCAGGGCCTGGACTCGGACCCGACGGGGACGCTGAAGGCCACGCTGTCGTGGGACCAGTTCTTCCGCTCGAGCTCGAGCGGGGGGGCCGGCGTCGTCCAGGTCGGGGTTGACGGCGTGTACACCAACGTCGTTCCCACCACCGGCTACGGGACCACCAACCCCGCGGCCGCGCTCAACGCCTGCCTGCAGGACGACACCCAGGCGTCCGGCGGGTTCGCGGGCCTCATCAACGCCGTGGGCGACCAGCTCGCGCCGCAGAGGGCGGACCTGACGCCTTTCATCGGCAAGGTAGTCACAGTGCGGTATTTGTTCGCGTCGACGGACTCCACCCTGCGTTACGACGGGTGGTTTGTGGACAACATCGCGGTCGGCATGAAGTCCTACGTGGGAATCCCGCACGCTCCGGACGTTCAGCCACCCCGCTACTTCGCGGACGGATGGACCACGGGAGGCACCACGAGTTGGGCGCGCGGAGTGGCCACCACCGGCCCCTACAAGGGGGGCGAGGTCTTCGCGACCAACCCGGCCGGCAACTACAGCGCCAATGAGTGCGGTTACCTCGACACCCCGGACGTGAACGGGGCGACGCTGGCCGCGGTCCCGACAATGGTGTTCGAGCACTGGTACAAGATTGAGTCGGCCACTGCCACCGGGTCGGCTTGGGACGGCGGAGTCCTGCTCGCGTCGACCGACGGCGGCGCCACTTGGTTGCCGCTGACGCTGCCCGAGTACGACCGACCGGCGTACAGCACCGGTCTCAAGAACTGCTTGGCCGCCAACGGAGTCCCGACCACGTCGTCGGTCTTCTCTGGTGCGCCGACCGCTCCTGAGACCGTCACGGTTGACCTCTCTGCGCTGGCCGGAGCGGCGAGCGTGAAGATCCGGTTCCTGTTCGGATCGGAAGGCAGCGTCCATTACGACGGCTGGTATCTGCGTTCGGTCGTCCTGGCCGGCGTTCCGCTCGAGCTGTAGGGGGAAAGCGGCCGATGAGGATGAAAACACGAATGTGGCGCAGTAGCGCAGTGCTGCTGGCCGCGTGGATGCTGGCGTCGGTAGGGTTCGCCGGTCAGGCGGGGGCGCAGGTGGCCCCCCCGACCGGAGTGGACCACACCGTGCCCTTCACGCCCCTGCAGACGGTGTTCTCGGAGGACTTCGAGCTGGGAGACGCCGGTTTCGTGGGGGGTGGCAACGCGTCGTGGCAATTCGGCGATGCCGTCAGTCCCCCCACGCCCGCTGTGGGTCAGGGTCCGAAACTGTGGGGAACCAATCTCGCGGGTGACTACGCCAACTCCGAATGCGGTTACATCCAGAGTCCGGCGATCGACCTCGGAGCCTTCGCCGGGCCGGGGACCGGCTCCACCAACCCCAGGGTGACCACGGCGAGGCTGGCGTTTCGTCACTGGATGCACACCGAGCCGAAGTTCGACGCAGGCTTGGTGCTCGGATCCTCCGACGGGCAGTCGTGGAAGCCGCTCAATGCAGTCGGCGGCTCGAGGGCGGTGCCTTACACCACGGCCCGCAACTGCCTCGGTCTTGGCCCCACTGACCTGGCATTCACCAGCGCGTCGTCTTCTGCGCCGGCTGCGGATGCCTGGTCGCTGGCTGAGGTGGACGTGACCCCCTACATGGGCGGCCCGCTCTACCTGCGCTGGGTGTTCGCCAGCGATTCCAGCGTCGTGAAGCGGGGCTGGTACGTCGACGACGTCAGCATCCAGCTTGGTGTGGGCGCCGCAATCAGCCAAGGCATCCCGCAGCAGGCGGCGGTTCCGTTCACCCCGGCCGCCACGCTGTACGCAGCGTCGTTCGAAAACGACGGCGACGGATGGGTCGCCGATGGGACGCTCGCCTGGGAGTGGGGTCAGGCTCTGACTCCTCCCGAGCCGCTTCCCGGCTCCCTTAGCGCATGGGGAACCAGGCTCGGTGGCGACTACGGGATCAACGAGTGTTCCGCGGTCACGAGCCCGGGCATGTTGTTGACGGCTCCTCCCGGCCTCGCCGGGGCGGAGTCCGCCCGCATGACCTACAGCCTCTGGCGCCATACCCAGGGTGGTTACGACGCCGCGGTCATGCAGGTCGGCACGGCGGACGGACGCTGGACTCCGGTGACTCCCCTGGAGGGCTACGACCGGACCATGATCAGCAGCTCGACGGCTCGCAGCTGCCTGGGAGTGACGACCACCACCCAGCGGGTGTACTCGGGACCCACCACTGCCCCGAAGCCCGACGAGTGGATGAAGCACACGATCGACCTGTCTCCGTTCATGGGTCAGGAGATCAAGCTGCGGATGATCTTCGCCTCGGACGCCTCCACCGTCGCCCGCGGCGTGTACCTGGACGACGTGCTGATCCAGGCCGGAGCGGGTGCTGTTGTCTCGCCCGGAGCCGAGGCGTCCGTGTGTCAGGGGGCTCCCGGCTGGTCCGTCACCGGGACGAACCCGTCCTGGTGCTACGGGCCATCCCCGGACACCAATGCTCGTCCCTCCTGGACCACCAGCAAGGCGGCGGGCAAGTACAACTCCAGTGAGTGCAGCGCCATCGAATCGCCGTCCGTCTCTACCTCGGCGGTTCCGGGCCTTGGTGGGCTGACCTTGCGATTCGAGCACACGATCAAAACCGCTTCGACCGACGACGGCGGTGTCGTCCAGGTCACGGGGGACGGTGGTGCCAACTGGGTTACCGTCGCGCCGCTGGGCGGCTACCCGTCGACGCTGAGCACCAGCGCCCGGAATTGCGTGGCTCCCGGCGCGCTGACGGCGAAGGGCTACACGACCGCCGGGGGCACCCCGGAGTTCGCTCTCGCGGCTTTCCAGGGCCAGGACATCAAGGTCCGGCTCCTGTTCGGGTCCGGGTCGGCCAGCGAGGACGTCGGCTGGATGGTCCGTGGCGTGAGCCTGTCGAGGGGACTGGGGTCGATTCCGCTGAGCTGAGCTGGGGGCGCTCGTCCACGGCTCTTCGAGGGGCCCGGTCTGGGGACCGGGCCCCTCACCCATTCCCGTGCCGTTCGCTGTGCGACCATGTCCCACCGTGGACCACGTAGTGATCCTCGACCCCGAGCACGTGTCGGCGCGGGACGGGCGCCCAGCGATGACCGTCGCCGTGGAGGCTCGCGACCGCCCGGGGCCCGCCTACAAGCACGGCGTGTTCCCCGATGACGTCGTCTGGATCCGGATGGGGCCTCTGCTCGTGGCCAAGGCGACGGTCCGCATCGCCTGGAAGGGTGAATACGCTTTTTTGCGGGAGCTTCAGCAGCGCACCAGGGGCACCGAGCTGGAGGGGCTGGCCTCCTTCTGGCAGCGAAAGCCCAAGATCGGCTACGCCGTCGTGGCTACGCTCACCGACGCCAGGTTCGTGCGGGAGCCTGCGCTTGCGGGCCCCCGTTCCTACGGCTACGACTGGATCGTGCTGGAGAACGAGCGCAAGCGCGAGACATGGCTGGATCTGCGTCCACCGGAGCCGAAGGACGCGGAACTGGTGTCGAGGTTCAGGACCCTCGCCGGCTGAGGACGTCCGCCTCGGCCTCCACTCCCGGGGGCCTTCGGTGCGCCCACGGGGCAGCCTGCTCCAGCTGAGCGGACAGGCGGATCAGCGTGGCCTCGTCGTACTGCCGCCCCGCCAGCTGGACCCCCACGGGCAGCCCCAGCTCGTCGGTGTGGACGGGAACCGTTGCCGCCGGCTGTCCGGTCGAGTTCCAGGCGCCGGTGAACGGCACGAAGTTGATGGCCCCGAAGAACTCCATCAGCGGCTGCTCGGCGTCCTTGTACTGGCCGTGCAGCGGCGGGGGGCTCGCGACCGTCGGCGTCACCAGGACGTCGTAGCGGTCGAAAAAGGAAACGATCCTGCGCGACTCCCGCTCGATGCGGTTCCAGGCCCTGCGGAAAGCCGGCCCCGACGTCGTCTCCCCGAGCTCCGCGAGCGCCCGGTTCACCGGGTCCAGCGTTTCGAGCGGGGGCATCGGGTCCTGCGCCGCGGCGCCGACAAACCAGATCGTCAGGAAAGCGTCCACCAGTCCCGGGTCGTACTCCGGCGAGTCCTCCTCGACGTCGTGGCCCAGGTCGGAGAGCAGACCGGCTGCTCTCCGGACGCCCTCCTGGTTCCCGGGCGCAACGGGGACGTCGGCCGGGGGCTTGCAGGAGAAGGCGATGCGCAGCCTGCCCGGAGGCGTCGTGGCCTCCGCCAGGAACTCCCTCTGTGGGGGCGGTGCGGTCCAGGCGTCGCCCGCCACGGGTCCGGACATGACGTCCAGCAGCGCCGCGGCGTCGGACACCGTCCGCGAAATGGGACCGTTCTGCGAGAGCAGGCTGCCTGGATCGGGGGCCGCGGACACCCGTCCGCGCGATGGCTTGATGCCGTAGAGGCCGCAGACGGAGGCGGGGATGCGGATGGACCCTCCACCGTCGGACCCCTGGGAGACCGGGCACATCCCCGCGGCGAGGGCCACCGCGGCGCCTCCCGATGACCCGCCCGACGTGCGGGAGGTGTCCCATGGGTTGCGGCAGACGCCGTACGCCGGCGGCTCGGTCCAGGGGGTCGTCCCGAACTCGGGGGTGTTGGTCTTGCCGAGGACGATAAAGCCGGCAGCCCGCAGCCGTGACACGACGTGGTCGTCGTAGCCGGGGATCCGGTCCGCGTAGGTCGCGGTCCCGTGGGTGGTGCGGATCCCGGCCGTGTCGTTCAGGTCCTTGATGGAGATCGGGACACCGTGGAACGCCGGCAGGTCCTCGTCTCCCGCGCGCGCCTCGGCCGCTCGCGCCTCGTCCATGGCCCGGTCCAGGGCCAGCGTCACCCAGGCGTTCAGAACGGGGTTTAGCCGCTCGATCCGGCGGGCGTACAGCTCCACGAGCTCCACCGGCGAGACCTGCTTACCGCGTACCAGTTGCGCCTGCTCGATAGCTGGGGCGAAGGCGAGATCGGTGCTCATGGGCCCCAGGCTACGGGCAAGCGGCCCGCCGCAGCCATGCGCCGTCTCCCGGGGGCCGGGGTTACGCGCGGATGTTTGTCAGTGGCCCCGGCAGGAAGGACGGGAGGGACGGAGAAACAGTCACACGTCACGTCCGCGCACCCAAGGAGGTTCCATGTCGCTCAGGCGGCGTCTGGCAATGGCTGCCACCGCAGCCGCACTCGTTGCAGGTCTCGTCCCGCTGGCTGCTGCGCCGGCTCAGGCAGGCCACTGCGAGGCAACGATCTACGTCTTCAGCCGGCTGGGAACGGTGCTGCCCGACAACCCGACCGGGCGCGGGGACATCGCCGCCGGCGCGCCCACCTCGAACCTGTACGGATGCGCAGCCGCCCCTGACCTGGAGTTCCAGACGGACTTCATCTACCCCGGCAGCAACGTGATGTACTCGCGGTTTCTCGCGGGAGGCGCCGGGGGGTACGCGTTCAACGGGGACCTGGTCGGGTTCAGGTCCGGGCCCACGGTCCAGCGTGAGCAGGTGTTCGGTTCGGGCACCTTCTACACCGAAAGTGAGCTGATCGCTCTGACTCCCGTGAGCCTGGGATGCACGACCGCCACGATGGACGGGACGGGCGGGGTCGAGTACTGCACCCTCGACCGGTTCCCCCGGTAATCCGGCCCTACAAAAAGAGATCGACTCAGGAGGCGCAGCGCATGCTGAAAGTCCTTAGGACGGCCGTGGCAGCTGGTCTGCTTGCGGCGCTGATACCGGCTCTCGCCGCTTCCGGGGCGCACGCCGGCCAGTGCGACCCGGAGATCTACATCTTCTCGAGGCACGGTGTGTTCCTGCCCGAGAACCCAGCCAACCGCAAGGCGGTGACGACGCCGCTGATCGCGTCCAACTTCTACGGATGCCAGGCATCGCCCGACGTGGAGGCAAACACCAACCTCATCTATCCGGGCGCCAACGTCGTCGATTCCAGGCTTCTGACTGGGGACGCAGGTATCTACTGCTTCCACAACCTGTTCGCCAAGTGCGGCTCTACCGTCAAGGCCACGGTAGTGGACACCACGTACACCCAGAGCGAACTGCTCTCAATGGACCCGGCCACCTTCGGCTGTCTCGGGGCCACCTTCGACGGGCGAGGCTACGTCGAGTACTGCACGATCGACAGGCTTTCCCCTTAGGACAGAACGAAAGGCGGGGGGCCTCCGGGCCCCCCATTTTTTTTCTGGTCCGCGGAAGGGAACCGCGGACGCGGGTCGAATAACGATCCGAACGAAGTGAGGGATCTACGGACAAGGGGGTTTCACATGCGCTTTCGTACCCGCGCTGCCGTGGTGGCAGTCGCTGCAGCCCTGCTGGCAGGGCTGAATCCGTTGGGCGGCCCGGCTCAGGCCGCCGAGTGCGGCGCAGACGTCGTCGTCTGGACGCTGCACGGAGTGATCGTTCCGGACGACTCGCCCACCGGACAGCGGGTCTTCACGCCGCTGTACGACTCGAGGACATTCGGGTGCGCCGCCAGCCCCGACGTCGAGTTCAACACCGGGTTCGTGTACCCGGGCGCGAACCTGATCAAGGCTCTGCACGTGCCCGGCGGCGCCTCTCAGTACTGCTTTGCCGGCCTGGCCCTCAATAGGTGCGACGCGACCATCATCTACACGAGCCTCACGGGAGGCGCTCGAACCGAGTCCCATCTGCTCGCTCTGGACCCCACGCAGATCGGCTGTGTCAACGCGTGGTTCAACGTGACCAGCCCCCACGAGTACTGCACCCTCACGCATCTCACGCCGTAAGCACATCCGACAGGAGGAATAGGAATGCTCATCCGTAAGATTGCGGCCACCGTGGTCGCTTCGCTGGTATTCGCATCCGGGCTCGCCATCGGCGGCGCTCCCGCCCAGGCGGCACAGTGCGCCACCGAGGTCATCATCTTCACGTCCGCCGGCGGTCCTGCCTACGACTCCAAGGTTTTGGGCTGCCTCACCGTGGACGCGGGGCTGGAGTTCAACACAGCCATCATCTACCCCGGCTCCCGCACGATGCAGTCCCGTCTGACCTCCGGATCAGCAGGGACCTACTGCATCACGGGCGCCCTCATCTCTCCCACCGCGTCCTTCCACGGCAAGTGCGGATCGGCAACGGTCAGCGAGGGACTCGTTCCGGGGACCTCCTACTCGGAGAGTCCATCGATCGCGATCTCTCCCGCCGGTCTGGGCTGCGTGACGGCCAGCTTCGACGGCCGCGGACACACCGAGTACTGCACGGTCGACAGGATCTCGCCCTAGGCTCTCGGACAACCTGAAGGGGCGCCCCGCAAGGGGCGCCCCTTTGGTTCGTCCGGGCTGCGGCTTTCTGGAGTGGAGAAGGGAACTGCGGACTCGGGTCGAATATCGATCCCAACAAGGCAAGTCCCCCAAAAGGAGGAAAGAACATGCTCGTTCACAGGATGGCGGCCGCCCTGGCCGCTTCCATGGTCTTCGCCGCGGGGCTCACGGCTGCGGCGGCTCCCGCGCAGGCAGCGGACTGCGACCGCCAGGTCATCATCTTCAGCTTCATCGGCGGAACGGGCGTCACGTCCGACCCCAACAGCATCGGGTGCACCGCGTCGCCCGAGGTCGAGTTCAACACCAATCTCATCTACCCCGGCTCCCGCGCGATCAAGTCCCGGCTCGTGTCCGGTACCGCCTCGGGGTACTGCCTGATCGGGGACCTTCTGAACCACCTGGGCGGCGGCAGGTGCGGGGGCGTCGTCCTGGACGAGGGCCTGGTCCCCGGAACCTTTTACTACGAGAGCCCCACGATTACCCACCCTGCCGCCGCAATGGGCTGCGTCCGGGGCTGGTTCGATGGCCGGGGCGGCACGGAGTACTGCACCGCCACGTCCTTGCAGCCCTAGAAAGTGCTGTAACCAGGAGGGCGTCCCTTGTGGGCGCCCTCTTTTCTTTGGCCCGGCTCCCATTCCCCGCTCCGGTACCCTTTGGGGGGCCCGCGCAGGAGGACGGATGCAGATCAGGGAGAGGCTTTCCAAGCACAAGGGTGTCCCGGCCGAGGAGGCCGTGGAGGACTTCCGGCTGGCCTGTGTGTCGAGGTCGATTGACGACCGGGAGATCATCCTCAAGGCGCAGAGCAAGGTCTTCTTCCAGATCTCGGGGGCGGGCCACGAGGCCCTGCTTCTGGGGCTGGCCCGGCACCTGGACCCCGCCAAGGACTGGTTCTTCCCGTACTACCGGGATCGTGCGCTCATGGTCGGACTCGGCGTCACGCCTGCCGACATCCTCAAGGAGGCCGTAGGGGCCGCCGACGACCCGGCCTCCGGCGCGCGGCAGATGCCGTCGCACTGGGGGTACAAGGACCAGAACGTCGTCACCCAGTCCAGCGCCACCGGCAGCCAGTGCATACCGGCGGTCGGGTGCGCCGAGGCCGGCCGGTACATCTGGAGCCAGGAGTCTCTGAAGGGCCGGATCCCGGCCGCCCCGGACGAGGTGACCTATGTGTCGCTCGGAGAGGGGGCGTGCTCGGAGGGTGAGTTCTGGGAGGCGCTGTCGTCGGCGTGCACCCTGAAGCTGCCGGTGCTGTTCGTCGTGGCCGACAACGGTTACGCGATCTCGGTGCGGTCCTCGGATCAGGCTCCCGCGCCCGTTTCGGAGCTGGTCCGCGGCTTCAAGGGCCTGTCGATCACGAAGCTGGACGGCTGCGACTACTTCGAGGTCCGGCGCAAGGCCGCCAAGATCATCCCGAAGATGCGGGAGGGCGAAGGTCCGGCGCTGCTGCACGCCACGGTCACCCGTCCCTACTCCCACTCGCTGTCCGACGACCAGAAGAAGTACAGGACGGCCGAGGATCTCGAGCAGGAGAAGCAGGGCGACCCGCTTCTCATCCTGGAACGCGAGCTGGTGTCGTCCGGGATCCTCACCGCCGAGGAGGCCGAGCAGATACGGTCCGACGCCAAGGCGCTGGTGGCTGAGGCGGCCAAGGAGGCTCTGGCGGCTCCGCGTCCGGACCCCGCCACCGTCCTGCACCACGTCACTGCCCCACCGGCCCCGATTACCGAAGGCGACCCGGGAGGCTCGGGCGACCCCATCGTCATGGGCGACGCGATCAACCGGACCCTGCACGACGAGATGGCTCGCGATGAGCGCATCCGTGTATTCGGTGAGGACGTGGCCGACGCCTACGAGGACGTCCTGGACAACGTGAAGGGCAAGGGCGGCGTGTTCGGGATCACGCTGGGGCTGCAGCGCAAGTTCGGCATCGACCGCTGTTTCAACTCGCCCCTGGCGGAAGCGAACATCGTGGGGCGCGCGGTGGGCCAGGCGACCAGGGGCCTGCGACCCTGCGCTGAGATCCAGTTCTTCGACTACATCTGGCCGGCGATGCAGCAGATCAAGACGGAGGCTGCCACGACGCGGTGGAGGTCCAACGGCGCGTTCAGCGCTCCGATGGTGATCAGGGTCGCTTCTGGCGGATACCTGCAGGGGGGCGCGATCTGGCATTCGCAGATCAACGAGTCCATCTTCGCTCACGTGCCGGGGCTCCAAGTTGTCTTCCCGTCCCGCTCGCGCGACGCCGTCGGCCTGCTGCGCACGGCGCTTCGCCACTCGGAGGACCCGGTGCTTTTCATCGAGCACAAGAAGCTGTACCGGGAGATGTACCTCCGCGACCCCTACCCGGACCCGGACTACGTGGTGCCGTTCGGCAAGGGGTCATATGTCGCGCGCGGCGACGACATGACGGTCGTCACCTACGGTGCGACCCTGCAGAAGTCCGTGCTTGCGGCGAAGCAGCTTGAGGCGGACGGCCTCACCGTCGAGATCATCGACCTGCGTTCGATCCTGCCGTGGGACAAGGAGATGGTGGCGGAGTCGGTCGCCAAGACGGGACGTCTGCTGGTCGTCCACGAGGACATCCTCACCGCCGGCTTCGGGGGGGAAATCGCCGCCTGGGTGGCCGAGCACTGCTTCTGGGACCTCGACGCGCCGGTGATGCGCGTGGGGGCCAAGGACTGTCACGTCGCCTACGAGCCCACGCTGGAGAACGCGATCCTGCCGCAGGTGGACGACGTGGTTGCGGCTTTGAGGTCTCTGGCGTCCCAGTAGTTTCGTTCTGTGCGCTTACGTGGTCGCGTTCTGCGCGTCGCGCCGGGGGGGGCCGGGCGACCTCCGACGCGCTCGCTTCCCTCGGCCTCCGCCTATCCTGCTGGGGTGGATGGGGTGCGGGTTAACAGTCATCTGGTGATTCCGGTGGGGGAGCTGGAGCTTCGGTTCTCTCGCAGTGGCGGGCCCGGGGGGCAGAACGTCAACACGCGATCTACGCGGGTCGAGGTGGTGTTCGACGTCGGGCGATCGCCTTCGCTCGGCCCCCGGCAGCGGGCCCGGATGCTTGAGAGGTTGGCGTCAAAGCTCGACTCGGAGGGGCGTCTGAGGGTGGTGGCTTCGGAGGCCCGGACACAGGCGGCGAACCGCGAGGCGGCGCTGGGGCGGCTCGGGTCGGTGCTGGAAGAGGCGCTGCGTCCGGACCCCCCGCCGCGGCGGCCGACAAAGCCGTCCAGGTCGGCGCGGGAACGGCGACTGTCCGACAAGCGGGCGCGGTCGCACATCAAGTCCGAGCGGAGCAGGCGCTTCGAGGAGTGACAAACCCCGCCTTTCAACCGAGGTTGAAAGGTCCCGGTCTGTCCTTCAGCACGCGGTCCTGGAGAACAGCGTGATCATCAGCCCTTGCGGCAGGGCGACGTTTGCAGTCGCCTCGTAGCCCATGGACAGGTAAAGCCTGACGGCGGGAAGGTTGTCCGCTCCGGTGGATACCTCGAACCGGCGGGCGTCCTCGCGGTCGTGCAGGTGCTCGAGGAGAAGCCGGGCAAGTCCGGTCCGGAACCGGTCGGGGCGCACGGCCAGCCTGTCGATGCCGACTGTGTCTCCGGTCCGGGCGAACCCGAGGATGGCGCATAGCTCGCCGAGCTCGTCCTCGACCCCCAGCATCGTCAGGTGCAGCGCGGAGACGTCCTCCGCCGACTCGCGGAGCGGTGGGATCGCGTCGAACCCGATGAGCTTTGCTTCCTGTTCGTAGGACACGCGCTGCAGCGCGGTGATTCGGGCTGCCGTGAAGAGATCCCGTTGGTCCAGCTCCCGCACCTCAGGCGCCACGTACCATCATGAGCCGAACCGGCCTATGTGGGTTTCGGCTCGCGGTCCGGGGGTATCGTCCGTTTATCCGCCCCGTCCGGAGGTGAACTTGCGCACGCCGGCTCGTGTCCCGAAGCCCGTCAAGGCGCGCCGGGAGAGGCTGGAGCCCGACGCGCTCCTGCGCATCGACCTGGCTCTGTTCCGGCGGCTCGCCCGGTGGAGAGCTCCGTTCCTGGACCGCACGCTGCCCCCCCTTACCAGGTTCGCCAACAAGTCCAAGCTCTGGGCGCTGATCGCTGTACTGATGGGGCTGTCCGGCGGCAGGTTTGGCCGCAGGGGGGCCCTGCGCGGGATGGTCTCCGTCGCGGCCACGTCCGCCGTCGCCAACATTCCCGGCAAGCTGCTCACCCGCCGCAAGCGTCCGGACCCGAAGCTGACGCCGGTCGTCCGACGTCTCGCGCGGATGCCCACGTCGTCGTCGTTTCCCTCCGGACACTCCGCTTCGGCCTTTGCGTTCGCGACCGGGGTCGCGATGGAGCGTCCGATGCTGGCGCCTCCGCTGATCGCCCTGGCTGCGACGATCGGCTTCTCCCGTGTGTACACCGGCGCCCACTACCCGTCGGACGTGGTGGCCGGCGCGGCGCTGGGCGCGGGGATCGCGCTGGCGTCGCGGCGCTACTGGCCGGTGGCGCCCGACGAGCCGGCCGAGGTCCGGGCGGCGCTGACGCGGTCGCACCAGCAGCCGCTGCCGGACGGGACGGGCCTGGCTATCGCGGTCAACCCGTCGTCCGGGCCGGCCGTGGGCCGCAGTCCGGCGCAAGAGCTTCGCGAGGCGCTGCCGGGGGCCGATGTGATCGAGCTCGAGGAGGGAATGGACCTGGAGAAGGTCCTGGAGGCCGCGGCGGGGACGGCCCGAGCCCTGGGAGTGGCGGGCGGGGACGGGTCGGTGAACACCGCCGCCGCCGTTGCCCACCGTCACGGGATGCCGCTGCTGGTCGTCCCCTCAGGAACCCTGAACCACTTCGCGCGGGACCTCGGCGTTGCGGGAGTGGCAGACGCCGTTCGTGCCGTCAAGGAAGGGTCCACAGCGGCCGTGGACGTGGCGAGCATCCACGGGCACGGATTCCTCAACACCGCGAGCTTCGGCGCCTATGTCGAGCTCGTGGACGCCAGGGAGCGGCTGGAGTCCAGGATCGGGAAGTGGCCGGCCGTCCTGGTCGCGCTGGTGCGGGTGATGCGGGAGGCCGAACCACTGGACCTGGAGATCGACGGCAAGCCGGCGCGGGTGTGGATGGCCTTCATCGGCAACTGCCGCTACCACCCTCGCGGCTTCACGCCCAGCTGGCGGGAGCGCCTGGACGACGGGCAGCTGGACGTCCGGATCGTCAGCGCCTCCCAGGCCTGGTCCAGGGCGAAGCTTGTGTGGTCGATCGTTACCGGCCGACTTGCCAGCTGCCCCGCGTACGAGTGCTCGCTGGCCGAGCGGATCGAGGTTCGGTCGATGCAGGGACCGCTGAGGCTGGCGCGTGATGGCGAGACGTTCGACGGCTCAAACCGCTTCGTGATCGAGAAGCTGCCGAAACCGCTGGCGGTGTTCACGCCCTCGGACTGATCCGACCTTCACTCGCGGCGCAGGTACCGCCCGAGGAGCACAGCACCCGCTATGAGAACCGCGACGCCGGCTCCCGTGACAAGCGGACCCGCCTTCTTGTATGCCTCGCCGGCGAGATAGCCCGCGCCGACAACCTCCGCTATCGACACCAGCGCCCCCAGCCCGTCGGCGGGCAGGAACTGCCGTGAAGCCATGTCCCCTGAGCCTGCGGCCGCGCCCACGAGCGCCGAAGGAAAGGCCGCGATCCGGCCCAGAAACACCAGGCGCGGACCCTTCTTGTCCAGAACCTTTTGGAGCTTGCGGATGCGGTCGGGTGGCAGTATCCGCTGAGCGAGCTTCGGCATGTTGCCGTCCCCGATGTCCTCGCAGTAGATGCGGCCCAGGTAGTAGAAGTGCCAGACGCCGAGGATGGCCAGAGGGATCGCGGCGGCCATCAGCTCGATCAGCCCGACTTTGTCCTGCCTCAGCAGGAACCCCCCGGCCAGCAGGACCTCCTTGGTCGGACGCATCAGGACCAGGATCAGAAAGTGGTCCTTGTACAGGACCGGGGCCAGCGGGATGGCCAGCAGCCCGATAACGATGCGGACTCCCGCGGCTATGAGCAGCGGCGTCCTGAGCCGGTTCTTGTTGCTGTCTTTCATGCGGGGGCCGGGGTCGGGGACACTGGAAAGATGAAAGGCTACCTGCCGGACTTCGTTCGCGCCCGCATGGACCCCGCGCAGCGTTACGGACTGCGCCTGACTTTGCTCACGTTCGCGGTCATCCTGGTGGCAGTCCCGTTCGGACTGCTGCTCGTTCAGGTCCTCAGCGACGGCCCGTTCACCAGGATCGACACTGAGGCCGCCGAGTACCTGCACGAGTACGCGCGGCGGTCCCCCGTCGGTATCAGGGTTCTTCAGGCCCTCAGCTTCATGGGCAAGCCGGTGCTGTTCTACGTGCTGATCGGTGCGGCGAGCCTCTACTTGTGGAGGCGCGGGCGCCGCCGGTTGATCGCCTACCTCGTCGCGACCTCCGCGCTCGGCGGGCTGATCGATACCGCCGTCAAGATCCTCGTGAACAGGCCTCGGCCCGTCTTTGAAGACCCGATCGCGACGGCGTACGGCAAGAGCTTTCCCTCCGGACACGCAATGAGCTCCACCGTGATCTACGGCGCGCTGCTACTGGTGTTCCTCCCGGTCGTCTCGCGCCGGCTGCGCAAGTGGCTCATCGCGACCGTGTCGGCGCTGGTCGCGGGTATCGCGTTCTCCCGTCTCGCCCTCGGCGTCCACTTCGTGAGCGATGTCCTGGGAGGAATCGCGCTGGGGCTGGCATGGCTGGCGGCGTCGACCGCCGCCTTTGAAACCTGGCGAGAGGAGCGCGGAAAGCGGCCGTCTCACCCTCTGCAGGAGGGCCTTGAGCCGGAGGCAGCGGCGGACCTGCGGGCCGAGACTCCGCCGCCCTAGGTACCGGCGCCCCCCTACTCCGGGTCCGCCGGCTCACCCGGCAGGTCGACAGACTCCAGGTCCCTGTTTGCCGGACCCTGGATGACTCGCCCGTCGGAGTCGAAGCGGGATCCGTGGCAGGGGCAGTCCCAGGTGGTCTCCGCCGGGTTCCAGCCCACGATGCAGCCCAGGTGTGTGCACACCGGCGAAACGGCCTTGACGGATCCGTCCTGCCCCCGCACGGCCGCCACCGCTCTGCCCCCCGGCGCGCGCACAACCCCGGCCTGACCGGGCTTCAGCTCGTCAAGAGAGGGGGCCACGAGCTCCGCGAGCCTGTCGCCGACCATTCTCTTGGCGGCGTTGAGGTTCTCCTTGACCAAGTCGCTGATCGAGGCCTTCAGGTTCACGCGGGTGGCGTCAAACAACTCCAGCCATGGGTTGTCGGTGCCCTGGATCGCGTCGGACAGCATCACGGCGGCGGCGGTGCCGTTGGTCATCCCCCACTTGCCGAACCCCGTGGCGACCCACATCCTGGTGGCGCCCGGCGTCTGGCGGCCCACGTACGGGACCTTGTCCGCGGATATGTAGTCCTGGGCGGACCACCGGTAGTCGATCGACTCGACTTCGAAGTTCTCCCTGGCCCAGTTCTCGAGACTCGAGTACCTTGCGTCGGTGTCCGGGTCCTGACCCACCTTGTGGCCCTCGCCGCCTATCAGGACGAAGCTGCCCTCCGGCCCGCTGTGGGAGCGCACCGATCGGGTGGAGGAGCCGACCCCCAGATACATCCCCTGCGGCTCAGGGCTGCACCGCACGCCGAGCGCGTAGGACCGTTCCGGGTGGGTCTTGGCAAAGAACAGGCCCTTGTCCGCAAACGGCAGGTGGGTCGCGAACACGACCTGCTCGGCGAGGACCGTGCCGGCACTGGTCGTGACGGTGCACGTGCCGTTGGACTCGTCCACGTCCAGCGCCCGGGTCATCTCCGCCACGACGCTTCCGTCGCCCGGGATAGCCTTTGCCAGCCCGAGGCAGTACTTGCGGGGATGGAACATGGCCTGGTTGTCGAAGCGGACGGCAGCGCGCACGTCGAATGGCAGGTCGGTGTCGGTGGTGAACGACGCCGGGAGCCCGGCTGCCGTCGCGGCGGCCACCTCGGCCTCGATGTCACCGGTGCGGTCGGCTGAGGTCGTGTATGTGTACGCGGGGCGGCGGGCGAAGTCACAGTCGATCGACAGGTCCTCGACCAGCCGCGCGATCAGCTCGATCGCGGCCTCCTGCGCCTCGCCGTAGAGCCTGGCCTGGTCGTCACCGAAGTCCGACGCGATGTGGGAGTAGATCAGCCCATGCAGCGACGTCACCTTCGCGGTCGTGTATCCGGTCGCGCCGGACGCTATCCGGCCCGCCTCGATGACGGCCACGGTCGCGCCCTGTCGCTTGAGCATCAGCGCCGTGGTCAGTCCCGCGATCCCGCCTCCCAGCACGGCGATATCGACCGACAGGGACTCGGCCTGTGCGCCGTAGTCGCTGGACGGCGCGGTCCCTACCCACAGCGACCGGTTGCGTTCGTGGAGTGATCCCATTGGCTCGAATGTCCTTCCCGTCGAAGTACGCGAGGCATCCGCAGTATGCCTTCGCTGCCGGGCCCCCGTATGGATGCGTTTGGCCGACGCCGTGGCGGGTATCGGACATGCGCAGGGTGCGCATGGCCGCGCACCGGAACACCGGGGTGATCGAGGACCATGGCGCAGAACGTCACCCGCATCCGCGCGCCCGTGGAGCGTGTTTTCCAGGTGCTGACCGATGCTGCCGCCTATCCGGACTGGGTCGTTGGGGCTCGCTCGATCCGGGCGGTGGACGGGGACTGGCCGCGATCGGGTTCGGCTTTCCACCACACTCTGGGTGCCGGCCCGCTCCACGTGAGCGACTCGACGCGGATAATCGAGATCGATCCGCCGAGGCGGCTGGTGCTGAGCGCAAAGGCGCGGCCGGTGGGGCTGGTCGCCCGGGTGAGCCTCGATCTCGAACAGGACGGGGATGAGACGATCGTGAAGATGGCCGAAAAGGGGATCGGCGGCCTGGCCGGCCTTCTGTGGAACCCGCTGTTCGACAAGCTGACCCAGATCCGCAACGCCAGGTCTCTCGACCGCCTGAAGCGGCTGGTGGAGGAGGGACCTTGAGCGAGCCCGCAGATGGCGTTCGCGACACGCCGTCGTTCCGGGCGGCCTTGGCCCAGACCCTGGAAGGGGTGCCCCGGTCGAAGTGCGCCGAGCTTTCGCAGGTTACGGACATCGCAGTCGCGGCGGGACTCGACGAGCAGGGCGTAAGGACGCTGTTCGACGAGCTAGAGTCGCGGGGGATCGACCTTCGCGACGACTGCGGCCACTCCACCGAGGCGCAGGGTTACACCAACGGGTCCCTCGCTTCGTACACAACCGACACCGTCCGAATGTTCCTCAACGAGATCGGCCGATACGACCTGCTGACCGCAGATCAGGAGGTCGAGCTGGCCAAGCGTGTCCAGAAGGGGGACAAGGCGGCGAAAGATCACATGGTCACGTCGAACCTGCGGCTGGTGGTCTCGATCGCCCGCCGCTACCAGCACAGCGGGATGCCTCTCCTGGACTTGATCCAGGAGGGCATCCTGGGGCTGATCCGCGCCGTCGAGAAGTTCGACTGGCAACGGGGGTTCAGGTTCTCGACGTACGCAACCTGGTGGATCCGGCAGGCAATCGGACGCGCGATCCAGAACCAGGCGCGCACGATCAGGATCTCGGCGGACCTGCTGGAGCGCGAGCAGAAGATCCAGATGGCAGAGCGCGACCTCTCGCGGACCCTTGACAGGGATCCGACCGAGCAGGAGATCGCGGAGGCCATCGGACTGACCATGCAGGAGCTTGCGAGGGTGCGGGCGGCGCCGCGCGTGGTGACCAGCCTCGACCGTCCTTTGAGGTCCGACTCCGAGACGTCGTTGGGTGACGTCCTGGCCTCAGAGCACCGCTTCGAGGACGAGATCGAGCTGTCGCTGGAGCACAGCAGCCTCCACCAGGCCGTCGCGAGCCTTCCGGAGCGCGAACAGGCGATCATCAGGATGCGCTACGGCATGGACGGCGACGGCGGCCCCAAGACTCTCGACGAGATCGGACGACGGATGGGGGTCAGCCGTGAGACGGTCAGAAAGATGGAGTCGCGGGCGCTGCAGCGACTGGCCTGCACACGGGAGATCTCGGCGCTGAGGCGCGCCGGCTGACGCGTCCAGCCGTGACCTGCTCGATCCTGGTAACCGGGGGCGCCGGTTTCATTGGCAGCCATACATGCGTCGCCCTGCTCGAGGCCGGCCACCACGTCACGGTCCTGGACAATCTGTCCAACAGCTCCGCGGAGGCGATCCGACGTGTGGAGAGGCTCACCGGACGCGAGGTGCTTCTCGAGGAGGCGGACCTGACGGACGCCGTCGCGGTGGACGGGGTCATGTCCTCCGGGCGGTTCGATTCCGTGATCCATTTCGCCGGACTGAAGGCCGTTGCGGAGTCGACGCAGGTCCCGTTGCACTACTACGCAAACAACGTCTCCGGCACTTTGATCCTCCTGGAGTCGATGGCGCGACACGGGATCACGCGGCTCGTGTTCTCTTCATCCGCGACCGTGTACGGAGAACCCGCGTCGGTCCCCGTAACCGAGGACTTCCCACTCAGTGCGACCAACCCGTACGGCAGGACGAAGCTCATGATCGAGCAGATCCTTTCGGACGTCACCGCATCCGACTCAGGCGTGAAGTTCATCTCCTTGCGCTACTTCAACCCGGCCGGCGCCCACCCCAGCGGGTTGATCGGCGAGGACCCGTTGGGCATACCGAACAACCTCATGCCCAACGTGATGCAGGTCGCCGCGGGCCGGAGGCCGGCTCTCAAGGTGTACGGCACCGACTACCCGACCCGCGACGGGACCGCGGTGCGCGATTACATCCACGTGATGGACCTCGCTCAAGGGCACCTGGCGGCGCTGGACGCCCTCGAGGGCGTCCCGGGATGCGTTGCGGTCAACCTGGGTACGGGCCGGGGCTCAACCGTGCTGGAGGTGATCGCTGCGGCATCCAGAGCGGTGGGAGCCGACATCGCCTACGAGACAGCACCGCGCCGGCCGGGTGACGTCGCGGAGACCTACGCCGATGCCTCGAGGGCCGAGCGCGAGCTTGGCTGGCGGGCGTCCAGGACGCTGGACGACATGTGCCGCGACGCCTGGCACTGGCAGTCGCAGAACCCCGGCGGCTATAGCGCCTGACGCAGGTGAGTCCAGCCGGGCGAACCTCAGGCGGCCGGACGCGTCTGGTCCTCGGCCCCCACCTGCTGCAGGCGCAGGGCGACCTCGGGACTTCCCCGTCCGGGAGCCGCCTCCAGCCGGCGCCCGAGGGCGGAAAGCGAGAAGTTCAGTGCGAAGTAGATCAGTCCGGCCACCAGAAAGCACTCGATCGGGTTGACGTACTGCTGCTGCAGGATGTTCAGCCTCCGGCTCACCTCCAGGACCGTGATGTAGCTGAGCAGGGACGTGTCCTTGATGAGCGTCACGAGCTGCGAGACGGCTGCCGGAGCCATGCGCCTGAGGGCCTGGGGCAGCACGACCAGGCGCAGCGACTTGCGGTAGCCCAGGCCCAGAACTGCCGCCGCCTCCAGCTGCCCCCGTTCCAGTGAAAGGATCCCCGCGCGGATGATCTCGGCCATGACGCACGACGTGTACGCGGTCAGCGCGGTGATTCCGGCGGCCATCGGCGACAGGTTGACGCCAAGGCGCGGCGCGGCCAGGTACGTGTACAGGATGATCAGGAACAAAGGGGCCGACCGCACTCCCTGGACCACCACCGACGCGGGAAACGCTGCGAGCGCTCTCGCCGCTTTTCCGATGGGGAGACCGAGGAGCTTGTGCCGGGACAGCCTCAGCAGAGCCAGCAGCAGGCCGAAGACGATGGACAGCAGTACGGAGACCACGGCCGCCTGAAGGGTCAGCAGAAGTCCCCGGCCGATGAACTTCCAGATGAGGCCGGCGATCTCTGGGTTCACGAACGGCTCCCACCGCGACTTCAGGGTCTGCACGCGTCTGCCGAAGTCACCGGGTCCGTAGACCCGGTACACGCCCGCCGCGACCGGAGCCAGGAACAGGGCGGCGCCGGCCGCCCCCAGAAGCCTCAGCCGGGCCGTCACCGCAGGATCCTCATCCGCCGTTCGATCCGTGACACACCGAACGAAAGCGGGAGCGTGATCGTCCAGAACCCGAGGGCCACCAGGGTGAACAGCTCGAACGTGCGGGCGGTCCGGCCGTTCAGCACCTCGGCCTGGTAGACGAGCTCCGGGAACCCGATGGCCGCCGCTATGGCGGAGTTCTTGACCATCGCGATCATCAGGTTGCCCAGTGGCGGGACCACCGTCCGGAAGGCCTGGGGCAGGGCCACCAGCCGCATGGACTTGACGAAGCCGAGTCCGAGGGAGCGGGAGGCCTCCATCTGCCCCTTTCCCACGGAGGAGATGCCCGACCTAACCACCTCCGTCACGTAGGCCGCCGTGTACAGGCACAGCGCCAGCGCCGCCGCGGCGAACGCCGACATGTGGATCCCTGCCGAAGGCAGTGCGAGGCGCAAAAAGAACATCTGGATCAGCAGCGGCGTGTTTCGAAACAACTCGACCTCGGCCCGCGCCACCCGGGGGAGTATCGGGACCGGAGCTACCCGGCACACCGCCACGAAGGTTCCGACCACGAGGCTCGACCCGAATGCGATGACGACCAGCAGCAGCGTGTTGCGAAACCCCGCGAA
Source organism: Actinomycetota bacterium (assembly GCA_035536535.1). Taxonomy (NCBI): domain Bacteria; kingdom Bacillati; phylum Actinomycetota; species Actinomycetota bacterium. Next base: position 54,499 of record DATLNZ010000006.1, read on the forward strand.
CAGAAACGCGACGGTGCCGGTCATGGATCGATTCCCCGATCCATGACCGGCACCGTGGATCTCAGCTCGGCGCGGGGGCCGGCGTGGAGGGAGCCGCCGTCTCCGTCGGCGGCGTGGCCACTGGAGTGGGCGTTGCGGACGACGTCGCCGCCGGAGCCGCGGAGGGGGCGGCGGCTCGTGCGTCGTCGTCCGGCGGGGTGGCCGCCTTGCCGGAGAACTTCTTGATCCACCTGTCGTAGATCTCCTCCCAGGTGCCGTCCTCCTTGATGTCGCGCAGCACCGTGTTCACGAACTCCAGGAACTCCGGGCGGCCCTTCTTGATGCCCACGCCGTAGGGCTCCCTGGAGAAGGTGCCGCCCGTGAGCTTGAACCGATCCGGCTCCTTGGCGATGAACTGCAGGAGGATCACGTCGTCCGTGCTGACGGCTTCGACCTGGTTGTTGCGCAGCTGTTGCACGCACTCGCTGTAGGCGCGGAGCAGCACGACCTCGGCCCCAGGGGCCGCAGCCTTCAGGTTGGTCTCGGAGGTGGACCCCTTGGCCGTGCAGATCTTGCCCTTCTGGTCGGCCAGCGCCTTGATGTCCTTGATCTTGGAGTCTTTGCTCACGAGCAGGGACTGTCCGGCCAGGTAGTAGACGACCGAGAAGTCGATCTGCTTGCGGCGCTCGTCGTTGATCGTGAACGTCGAGAGCACCAGGTCGACCTTGGCCGGGTCGCTGGAGAGGAACGGGATCCTGTTGTCGGAGACGGCCTCCTGGAACTCCGGCTTCACGCCGAGACGCTCGGCAATCTCCTTGGCGATGTCGATCTCGAACCCTTCGAACTGGCTGGTGAGAGGATTCAAAAACCCGATCTGCGGGATGTCGGCCTTTACCCCGACCCGCAAGGTTCCCCGCTTCTGGATCTCGGCCATGTACGTACCTTCGGCGAACTTCTGCACCGACCCCGTCGGCCGAGCGGACCGCTCGGCCGGCTCGTCCCCGGGCCCGCCGCAGGCCGATGCCAGCAGGCCCAGCAATGCGCCCGCTACGAGGCAGCGCGTGGTTGCTCGGTTCATCGCCTCTCCTTTCGTCAACCCCAACACCCTAGTGCTTGAGGATCTTGGACAGAAAAGCCTTGGTGCGCTCGCTGGACGGGGCATTGAAAAAGTCGTCGGGAGCGGCCACCTCGACGATCCGGCCGGCATCCATGAACGCAACCCGGTTGGCGGCCCCCCGTGCGAACCCCATCTCATGCGTTACGACGATCATCGTCATGCCGTCGGCGGACAGGGCGACCATGACCTCGAGCACCTCAGAGATCATCTCGGGGTCCAGCGCCGATGTCGGCTCGTCGAACATCATGAGCTTCGGACGCATCGCCAGGGCCCTCGCGATCGCCACCCGCTGCTGCTGGCCCCCGGACAGCTCCCCCGGGTACGCCTCCGCCTTCTCCGCCAGCCCGACCTTGTCCAGGAGCTCCCGTCCCTCCTGCTCGGCCCGGGCTTTCGGCGTCCCACGCACATGGACGGGCCCGAGCGTCACGTTGTCCAGCGCGCTCAGGTGGGGAAACAGGTTGAACTGCTGGAACACCATCCCGATCTGGGAGCGGACCGCGTTGATCCGGCGTCCGGCCTTGGCCACGTCCTGCCCGTCCACTACCACCGCTCCGCTGTCCACCGGCTCCAACCCGTTGACGCACCTCAGCAGCGTCGACTTGCCGGACCCGGACGGGCCGATGACGACGACCGTCTCGCCGGGGGCCACGTCGAGGTCGACGCCGTCCAGAACCTTCAGGGGACCGAAGCTCTTGTGGACGTCGCGAAGCTCAACCAGCGCACGACGACCTTCGCCGGACCCCGCCCCCTGTCGCACAGTCAAGTTCTACTCTCGTCGGGGACTCCAAGGGAAACCGCGCGGTGGTCGGACGGGTATCGTCGGCCCAACCGTGCGAAGACGAGGGGACGGGATGGAAAAGGACGACATGCCGACGGGCTCGTTCGTTTGCCAGTGCGGGGAGACGTTCGGCAGCGAGCAGGAGCTGCTCGAGCACGGCCGTGAGGCGCATGGCGCCCCCGAGGCGGGTGAAGTGGAGGAGTTCGCGTGTCCGGAGTGCAATGCGGTGTTCGCGACCCACGAGCTCCTCGAGGAGCACGTCCAGGCCCATCGCACGAGGCAGCAGCGAAAGTCCGGCCATGACTGAGGTGCCCGCGCGGGGACCCCAGAGCCGGGCTGACGATGTGACGACCGAGTCCTCACCGGGCGCCGGCACAAACTCCGAGGCAACCTGGAAGCTGGTCGACTCCCCGAAGGAGCTGTCCAGTTTGTGCGAGTCCCTTCGCTCGGCCGGCTGCTTTGCGCTCGACATGGAGTTCCGGCGCGACAAGACCTACTTCGCGCGCCTGGACCTGGTTCAGGTCGCGACGCCGGAGTTTGTCGCGATCATCGACCCCCAGAAGGCCGGGTCTCTTGACCCTCTCTGGGAGTTGATCGGCGACCCGGCGGTCGAGGTGGTCGTCCACTCGGGGCGTCAGGACCTGGAGATCCTGAAGGAGGCCGGCGGGCCGGCGCCGCGCAACGTCTTTGACACCCAGGTGGCGGCGTCGTTTCTGGGTTTCGGCGACCAGGTTCCGTACAACCGTCTGCTGGCTGCCGTCCTCGGCCGCCAGATCCTGAAGCTGGAAACGACCAGCGACTGGTCCCGCAGACCTCTTTCGGAGGCCCAGATCGAGTACGCGATCGATGACGTCCGTGACCTGCCGGAGCTGCGCAGGCAGCTGGGCGAGCGGCTTTCCGAGGCCGGCCGTGCTGAGTGGGCAGCGCAGGAGATGACCCGGTTGGAGCAGTCGGCGGCCACGTCCAGGGACCCGGCCACCCTGTGGAAGCTGGTGGCGGGTTCATCGAGGCTGCGGGGCAGGCAGATGGACGTCCTTCGCGAGCTCGCGGCTTGGCGGGAGTCGCTGGCGCGGCGGCGCAACCTTCCGCGCAAGTGGGTGGTCCCCGACGACGTCCTCGTGGACATCGCCAAGCGGATGCCCCGCAAGCTCGACGACATCAGCTCCATCCAGCGGCTGTCGTCCACGGTCCTCGAGCGCGAGGGTCCCGCGATCCTCGAGTGCGTGACGAAGGCTTCGGCCGCACCGGCCAAGGAGCCGTCCCAGCCGGATCGCAGAGACCCGGCCGTGTCCGCTGCCGCCGACATGCTCGAGCTTTTGCTTCGGATCCGCGGGGAGGAGTCCGGCGTCGCGACCCCGCTCCTCGGCACCCGGTCGGAGGTTCTTGACGTCGTGCGGTGGGTGCGGGGGGAGAGCCAGAAACGCCCTCCGCTGCTGGACGGCTGGCGCGGAGAGATCGTGGGCGGGGATCTGGTGGCGCTGGCGTCGGGGATCAGGAGCCTGAGGTTCGAGCCCGGGTCGGGAAAGGTCGTCCTGGAGCCGGCCGCCGGCCAGGAGTGAGTTTGACGGCGCCCCCCTCGGGTATGCGCCACTTGGTCTGACCGCTCGGAGGTGCGATGGCAGCCCAGAACGCAGGGACCCGCTATTCCCGGAGGATCCGCGAGCTCGCGCGAACCAAGGTCGACAACGCGCGGGTGATCAGCCTGTACCTCAACCTCGATCACACCGAGTTCCCCACCCGCAAGGAGTGGACCAGCGAGATGGAGTCGCTGATCGACCGGGCGATGCGCGAAGCGCAGGAGGGCGGGCTGGCCCAGGAGGTCGTCGAAGCCCTGAAGCAGGACGCGGACCGGGTCCGGTCGTGGGTCACGCAGGAGTTCGATCCCAAGGGTGTCGGCTCCCTCGCGATCTTCGCCTGCTCGCCCTCCGGCCTGTGGGAGACGATCGAGCTGCCCGGGTCCGTCCGGTCCAGCGTGTCGGTGGGGGAGTCCCCCGTGGTCGAGCCGCTCGTGGAGGCGCTTCCGGACGACAGCTGGTGCGTTTTCCTCGTCAACCGGCGTTCGGCGCGGGTGCTGCGGGGCAACCGCGAGCGCCTCGTGGAGCGCATCAAGTTCCAGGACGACGTCCACGGTCAGCACGACCAGGGGGGATGGTCCCAGGCGCGCTTTCAGCGCAGCGTCGAAGAAGAGGTCAAGGACCACGTCAAAAAGGCATGCGAGACGGTCTTCGAGTCCTTCCAGCGGTCGGGGTTCGACCGGCTGCTTGTGGGGGCCGCGGAGGAGCTGTGGCCGGAGGTACAGGAGAAGCTGCACGACTACGTCAAGCAGCGCCTCGTCGGACGGTTCGACGTGGAGGTCGAACACTCGTCGCCCGAGGATGTTCTGCAGCGAGCCCTGCCTGCCATCGAGCAGGACGAGCGGCAACGTGAGGGGGCACTTCTCGAACTGCTGTCCCAGGAGTTGGCGACCGGGGGCCGCGCGGCTTCCGGACTCGAGAAGGTCCTGGAGGCGCTGAACGAACGCCGGGTCGACACGCTGCTGCTCCAGCCGGGCTACCAGGCCCCCGGGGTGTCGTGCCCGAACTGCGGCTGGGCCGGGGTGAAGGGCAACGAGTGCCCCCTGGACCGCACCGCGCTGCAGGAGGAGCAGGACATAGTCGAAAGCGCCGTGGAACTGACCATCGTCCAGTCCGGAGAGGTGAAGGTCCTCCAGCACCAGGCCCTCGACGACCGGGGGCCGGTGGCGGCCCTGCTCAGGTACTAGCGTCCCTGGAAAATCGGTGCTGCGAGCCTCCGGGCTCGTGGATAGGCTCTGGGAAATGTCCGCTTTCTGAAAGGGGCTGCGCATGCTTCGTCGCGTACTGGCCATGACGTTCTCGGTATGTCTGGTCGTATCGCTGGCGCCCAGCGCCGGCGCCGCGGCAGACCCGCTCGCTTCCAAGCAGTGGGCGCTCGGCAAGATTCAGGCTCAGCAGGCATGGAGTCTCTCCCGCGGCACCGGCGTGACGATCGCGATCGTCGACACCGGCATCGACCTCGCCCACGAGGACCTGAGGGCCCAGGTTGTGCCCGGTACCAGCGTCCTCGGTTGCGGCAAGAGGGCGAAGAGCTGCAACACCACCGGCCAGGATGATGAGGGACACGGCAGCCACGTCGCGGGTATCGCGGCCGCGGCCACGGACAACGGCATCGGAGTGGCCGGCGTGGCCCCCGGCGCAAAGCTCATGCCCGTGAAGGTCCTCAACGCCCTCGGTGAGGGCACCGTGGACCAGATCGCGGCCGGGATCGACTACGCCCACAACAATGGCGCAAAGGTCATCAACCTCTCGCTCGGAGTGATGTCCGGCCAGTCGCAGATCGGGGCCACGCTGGGCTGGTGGAAGCCCATCAACGACGCGATCAACCGGGCCTGGGCCAAGGGCGCCGTGATCGTGGTCGCCGCGGGCAACGACTCGTTCCCGCTGTGCGCGGAGCCCGCTGCCCATGCCAAGGCGATCTGCGTCGGCGCGACCGACCACAACGACCTGATCGCCAGCTACTCCAACTCCGGCGACATCGACGTGACCGCTCCCGGCGGGTTCGGTTCCGTCTTCTGCGAGCACTCGGACGTGGACATCCTGTCCACCATGTGGACTGGATCGGCCTGGGACTGCCAGGGCACCCCGACCAACGGCGGGACCCCCTTCATGACGGGCTACGAGACCGCGGCCGGGACGTCCATGGCCGCTCCGCACGTGTCCGGAGTCGCGGCGCTGCTGCTGGCCAAGGGCCTGACGAACCAGCAGACGGTGGACAAGATCAAGTCCTCCGCCGACGACCTCGGCTCCCCAGGTTACGACCCGGTCTACGGGGCGGGTCGCATCAACGCATTCCGCGCCGTCAGCTGACAACCGCAGTTGAAAGGGCCCCCGCCGTGCGGCGGGGGCCCTTTTCTCATTGGGCCGTGGGGGTTCGCGTCACACGCTGAGGGGGCCGCAGAATAGGTCCACCGAAAGGGCGAGGGTTGAAATCACGGTTGAACGGAATAAACGTTTCCATGCATCGTTGCGGACCGATCGCAGCGAAGGCTCGGGGCCACGAGTCACACCGGGGAGCCGCTCCGTGACGCCAATGTCGGCGGCCGCCCGCGGGACGGCAGCGCCTCCCGAGAGCCTGGCTCCCCGGCCATCGCGGCTCCCGCGCATCCTCACGTGGCCCGAGACCTGGGGACTGGGCTTCACCGGCCTCCTGTTGTGGCTGTTCGCCGTCGAAGGGGCCCATGCCGCGCTCGGAGACGGCGCGATCCTCATGTGGGTGCCGGTTGCCATCGGCGGCGTGATCTTCAACCTCCAGGTGAGGCGCCTGGGGTCCCGGTGGCCGGATGTAGCCGGAGGAACCCCCAACTACGTCACCCGGCTGCTGCAACCCCAGCCGGCCCTGGCCCGGTATGCCGGCCTCGCCTACTTCCAGGGTTGGGCGTCGGTGCCCGCGCTGAGCGGGATTCTGCTGGCGCAGATGGTGGGCGCGAGCCTGAGCGCCGCGGGCGTGCAGGCCCCGGTCCGGACGCTCACGGTCGCCTTCACCGCCCTCGCATTCGTGGTTGCTTTCAGCGGCGGCCGGACGTTGAGCGTCCTGCATCTGTTCTTCCTGGTTCCCGCGGTCGGGCTCCTGCTGGTGTTCTGCGTCCAGGGCCTGGGGTGGGCGGCGGCAGATCCCGCCACACGCTCCCGAGGCCTCGCCGTCACCGGCCTGAACCCCCAGGACTGGGCGAAGTGGTTTTTTGTGGCGGCCTACGGCGCCTACGGGTGTGACACTGCATCCTCGTTTGTCGCCGACAGCCGCGACCGCGGGCGGACGCTCACGGCGATCAAGGCTGCGGCCGTTTTCCTGCCGGTCGTGTATGTAGGCGGGTCGTGGGTGGTCAACGCGTTCGGCCCCGCATCCGCGCCCCCCGGAGCCTTTCAGGGGTTTCTGACCGTGGTGGCGGCACCCTTCTGGGGCGGGGCGGCCCCCCCGCTCGTCACGTTCCTGCTGGCGTCCAGCATCCTGCTCAGCTGCGCCACGGCCGCAGCCAACTGCCCCCGGATGCTCTACCAGTTCTCACGCGACGGGCTGATGGCGCCGGTCCTGTCCGTGGTCTCCCCGTCGGGAGTGCTCGGTCCGGCTCTGACGATGACTCTGGCCGTCAGCCTGGCGTTCCTTGTATGGGGCGACGTGACCAGCGCTCTGGTCGTCTCCGCCACCGGCTACTTCGTGTCCTGCATCCTGATGCACGCTGGGATCTGGCTGCGCCGCGACCAGCCCGGCATGCCCTGGCCGCGGCTGTCGCTGGCGCTGGCCGTCCTGGAGGCCGTGACTCTTGTGATCGGAGGCCTTCGGTGGGGCTGGGCCCCGTTCGCGCTCGGACTCCTGGTGCCGGCCGCCATGGCCGGACTCGACACCCTGATCCGCAGGCTGCGCCTGGCCGTGCTGGACCCGGATTGGTGGGCGCGACAGCACGCGCGAAGAGCTGCTGCAACCGGTGAGGACCCCGTGATGTTCCAGGTCCTGGCCCAACTCATCCTGTTGTCGGTTGCAGGATCGGCGGGGTGGCTGGTCGGCGGGGCGGCACTGCGTCAGGCCACTGCGACCTTCAGGACCAACCTGTTCGTGATGTTCATCGTGATCGTCGGCTTCGTGGGGGTTGCCGTGGCGTCCTGGACCACGCTGGCCCGCCTCCACCGCGTTCAGAGCTCTCAGCGGCGCATGCGGCACCTCCTGGAGTCGGCGGTGGACGGCGTCACGGTTGTGGACGCCGCAGGGCTGGTGACGGTAGCCAACGAAGCTTCAGGCAAGATCTTCGGGACCGCCACGACGAACCTGTCCGGGCGGCCCCTCGTAGAGCTTCTCCCGGACATGCCCCCGGATCCGCGGGCGTGGCCTTCCCACAGCGAGAGGCAGATCGACCTTCCCGGGCAACTGCAGAAGTGCGTCGACGTCACCATCTCGCAATCGGAGACCGAGACACTCGTGGAGTACATGGTCGTCCTTCGCGACATTACCGAGAGTCGTCAGATGGAAAAGATGAAGGACGAGTTCACCTCGGTGGTCAGCCACGAGCTCCGGACACCCCTTACGTCCATCCGCGGCGCCCTGGGGCTGCTGTCGCAGACGGAAGGATCGTTGTCCGGCAGCGGGCAGCGGATGTTGAGCATCGCTCTCAGCAATACCGAGAGGCTCGTTCGGCTGATCAACGACATCCTGGATGTCCAGCGCCTTGAATCGGGCCGGGTCGAGATGAAGCCCCAGGTCCGGAAGGCCGCAGACCTGATAAAGGAGGCGGCCGAGGCTATGAAGGCCATGGCCGACGGAGCCGGTGTCCACTTGGAGGCCCGGCCCGGCGATGAGCGCGTGTGGGCGGATGCCGACCGTATCCTTCAGGTGCTGACCAACCTGATCAGCAACGCCATCAAGTTCTCGCCGGAGGGGGCGCGAGTGACAGTCGAGTCCGCTTCGATAAACGGTGAGGTCGTGTTCCGCGTCACCGACAGTGGACGTGGGATTCCGCACGACAAGCTGGAATCGATATTCGAGCGGTTCCGGCAGGTCGACTCCACCGACTCGCGCGAGCGGGAGGGGACGGGGCTCGGCCTGGCGATCAGCAGGGGGATCGTGGAGCAGCACGGGGGCCGAATCTGGGTCGAGTCCACGGTGGGCGAGGGGAGCACCTTTCTGTTCTCCCTTCCTTCGGTCAGCGATCCGGGGCCCGATGACGGAGATGGCGAGGAAGCCGCGACCGTCCTGGTCTGCGACGACGACCCTGCGGTAGCCGACGTCGTAGCGACGATCCTCAGGCGCGAAGGTTACGCCGTGCTCGTTGCGACATCCGGCGAGGAGGCCCTCGACAAGGCCGCCGAGCACAACCCGCAGGCGGTGATTCTCGACCTCCTGATGCCGGGCATGAGCGGGTGGCAGACGGCCGCGGCACTGAAGGCGCAGCCTTCGACCAGCACTATCCCCATCATCATCCTCAGCGCGCTGTCCCAGGACGAGGCTGCCGAGGTGCCTGGAGATGTGGCGGGATGGCTGGCGAAGCCGGTGGAAGAGGCGAAGCTGTTCGAGGGGCTGCGAGGGGCGCTGTCGGCGGGCGCCGCGAGGGTCCTGGTGGTGGAGGACCAGCCGAGGCTTTCGAGCGTCATAGAGACCACCCTCCGGGATGCGGGCGCCGAGACCGCCACGGCCACCAGTGGAAGGGAGGCGCTAGGCCTGCTGGAGACATTGCAGCCAGACATGATCGTCCTGGATCTCGCCCTCGGCGATGATGACGCTCTGGACGTTGCCGACTGGGTCAAAGAGCACCCGAATCCTCCGGCCTTGGTCGCCGTGGACTCGTCGGCGACAACCGCAGATCCTGAAGGGGAGGCCGCCGAGCCGGCGGGGAGGTTCTTGGAGCGCCTTTTGGGGTTGCTGGAGCGGATGACTCGGCACAGTCGAAGGGGGTCTTCGTGAGCAAGCGGGTCCTGATCGTGGAGGACGATGACGACATCCGCGATGTCATCTCCTTGAGCATCCAGACGACCACCGACTGGATCCTCACGGCAGCTGGATCGGGAACGGAGGGGCTCATTGCGGCCCGGTCGGGGCCGCACGACGTGATCCTCCTGGACGCAATGATGCCCGACATGGACGGACCCGCCGTCTTCGTCGAGTTGCGGGCCGACCCCTCGACCAGCCAGATCCCGGTCATCTTTGTGACCGCGAAGGTCCAGGCAGCCGATCGCCAGAGGTTCGAGGACCTGGGTGCGGCGGGAATGATCCAGAAGCCGTTCGACCCCTTCGCGTTGGCAGACCAGGTGAGAGCGATCCTGGGCTGGGAGGCCTGACAGCCGGATATCCTCGGCCCCCAAGGAGGGTTGATGGCGCTCACGACCAACGTCGTCCACGGACGCAAAAGCGAGCGGCTGCTCGTCGTCATGCATGGGCTGGGGGCCGACGAGCGAGACCTCGCGGAAATCGTCCCCTACCTCGACCCCGAAGGCCGGTTTCTGGCCGTGCTCCCGAGGGCTCAGTACGCCGAGTCCCCTGGGTTCGCCTGGTTCAGGCTGGGGGCCCCCGCTGTCATCGCGGGCAACATGTCGTCTTCGATCCAGTCGCTAAACGAGGTGATCGACGCCGCCTGCGAAAAGCACGGACTCAAGTGGGAGGACGCGGTGGTAGCGGGCTTCTCCCAGGGAGGCTGCATGGCGGTCGCCCTTGCGTTCGGCAAGCGGCGGCCGGCACCGGCCGGAGTGATGGTGATGAGCGGGTTCCTAGTCCCTCCCGAGGCGTTCGCATACAACTGGAACCACGGGACATCGGCTCCACCGGTCCTCGTCCAGCACGGGACCAGCGACCCTCTGGTCCCCGTGGAGGCCGGACGCCAGGTCGCGCACGTCCTTGCCGCCCAGGGCGCGCCCGTGGTGTACCGCGAGTACCCGATGGAGCACCAGGTCGCCGTGGAGGAGCTCCAGGACGCAGCCGCGTGGCTCGACCAGGTCGCGCGTGGCGAGCGGCCCTCGGAAGACCCGCCTCCGGTGGAGACCCAACCCTCCCCGGCCGCGGAGCCGGAGCCGCAGCAGGACGACGGGGCGCTGGTGAAGTCCGTCTCCAGCGCCACTTTCGACACCGAGGTTCTGTCCAGTCCGGTGCCCGTGATCGTGGACTTCTGGGCCCCCTGGTGCCAGCCCTGCCGCGAGGTCGAGCCGGTGGTCGAGCAGATCGCGGCGATGCGCCAGGGGACGTACAAGGTAGTGAAGCTCAACATCGACCAGGCACCGGACATCGCCCAGCGCTATCAGGTCCAGAGCATTCCGCTGGTCGCTCTGTTTCGCAACGGCCGCATGGAGCGAAGGTCCTCGGGGGCCAAGCCGCGCCCCCAGCTGGAGGCCGAGCTGGGGATGCTGGTGATCCCCTAGTGTCTGGACGGCCGCCCGAGCTGTGGGTCCGCGTCAGGTGATGCTGCAGTGGTCCCCGGGGGTGGATGAGGTACTCATCAGCGCCCCAAATCGCGCGTGAACGGGCTCCCGGACCAGCCCCGCGTGGAGCGAGTTCGGGCGCGGGAGACCTTTGAGCTGCGCCATCGGGTCCTGCGACGGGGGACGACTCCCGCCGGCGTCGGGGCGCCCGACGACGACCAACCGGACAGCGCCCACTTCGTCGTCCGCGAGTCCGGTCGCGTCGTCGCCACTGGAACGGTCCGCCGGAGGCGGCCGCCGCCGCCGGACTCGGCGGACGGCTGGCAGGTACGGGGCATGGCGGTGGAGCCGGAGATGCGCAACAAGGGATATGGGTCCAGGATCCTATCCGCGGTCCTGGACCATGTCGGCGGCCACGGCGGGGGCCTTATCTGGTGCCACGCGCGGCTCGGGGCTCTGTCGCTGTACCGTCGCGCTGGGCTGGAGCCCGTGGGAGAGCCGTTCGAGGACGAGGTCGCCGGGCTGCAGGTCCTGATGATCGGCCGCGTCGAGAACCGTTAGCCGGCGGCGGCGTCGAGCCGGCGCATCAGCGAACCGCGTTCGGTCCGACCCGGCGCGGCCAGCGCCCGGACATCATCGCGGCGGCCGTGGCCGCAACCCACAGGTCCGTGACGGTCAGTCCCGCGCGCTGGAACAGCCCGTGGCGCGACCCGGCTAGGGTCGCGGCTAGGGAGGCCGCACTGACGAGGCCCGTCACCACCGAGGCGGCCGCCCATCCGCGCCTGCCCGCTCTGTTCAAGGGAACTGCGGCGCAGAGAGGAACGGCCGCGAGAGACACGTACCCCACCCCCGCGAACGCGCCGTGGGCGGCGTCCACTCCGGCGTCCAGGGGCAGTGCCGCGACGCCCAACGTGGCCAGACCGGTGGTTGCGGCCGCGATCCAGGCCGGTCCCGGCAGAAAACGTCGCAGAGCCACGGCGTAGGCGGGCAGGCCGGCGCCGAAGACGATGAATCCGGCCGTCATGCCGGCCCGCGTGGGAGCGCCCGCCGCAGCCAGACGGCTGATCGCGTCCTGCACCGGGGAGTACCCAGGCGTCCTCAGCCCCTGCACCGCCCAAGCTGAGAGGAAGGCTGCCGGGCCGATCACCCCACCGGCGGCCAGAAGACGCGTGGACCTCGACTCCGCGGAGGTCACAGCTGGTCCGCCAGCATCCGGATGTCCCCCACGGGCTGGAACCCCAGCCGCTCGAGGATGGGCCGGGCGGCGGGACGCGCCTGAGTGGTCAGGACCGGCGTTCCCCGGCGTACCGCCTCCTGCCACCGCGCCGCGACGAGCGCCCTGTACGCCCCGCGCCCACGGAGGTGCGGGACCGTGCTGCCGCCGTTGAGCTGGACCCCCGCCGGAAGAAAGGTCGCCTGGCCGGCCGCCGCCGGCTCCCCGTCCACAAACGCGAGGTATCGAACGGCGTGGTCCCACGACCGCTGGGCCTCCCAGTGGGCCCGAGCCGCCTCCTCGGACCCCTTTACCGTCGCCTCGTCCGCGCCGAAGGCGGTGTGCTGGACGCGCATAAAGGTGACCATGTCCTGCGCGGACGCAACCGGTCTCACCTCGACCCCCGCCGGAGGCTCCGCGGGGGCCCGGTCGGCAACCATCGCCGTCAGCGGCTCTTCGGTCTCTGTCAGTCCCAGCCGGAGCAGGCGGTGGCTGGCGTCGGATGGCGTCGCGGACCAGCCCACCATCCACTCGGTCCGGCTGCGGCCATCGCCGGCGACCAGGCGCCTAACGCGCTCCACCGCTTCGGCCAGGTCGTGATCGGAGGCCCTGACCCGCTGCACCACCGACAGCCCCGGGTAGATCGGCGGTGCGAACCACAGCAGGAACTTGTCGTCGGTCACCAGGCGGGAGCCGGGGGATGTCCCCCCCACCGACAGGGGATCCTCCGCCATACGCAGCACGGCGGCAGTGAACGGTGACGGTGGAGCCATGGCCTGCGGTGCCTCGTCCATACGACCTATTCGTCCGCCACGGCATCGCGGTATCGGCGCCCCCGGGAGGACTCGAACCTCCGACACCAGGTTTAGGAAACCTGTGCTCTGTCCCCTGAGCTACGGGGGCGGGGACGCCGTTCATCCTAGGGCCTCCTGAAGCCGAGCCGCCCGGAGAAACCCGCCGACGGGACCAGGCCCCTGCGCCGTTTCTATGGATAGAGAGTGGGGTCCCGGAGCGCTAACTAGTCCCTTATGACCAGCGCATCCCCCAATCGGGTCCATTGCGCGGCGGGCCCCAGGGACGTTGAACAGGTATCGGCTTCACCCAACGGAAGGACAGTTCACGCCCATGAACTCCAGAATCGCTCCCGCGCTCGTCTCGGCAGTCATGTTCGCCGCCTCGCTGTCGGCTGCGGCCCCCGCCGCGGCGGCTCCCACGGCACCCCACGACGGCACCCACGTCCTGGTCAAGCTGCGCCCCAGGACTTCGGCCTCCGACAGGGCCAGGGTCCACGGCTCCAGCGCCGTCAGCTCCATCTCCGGGCTCGGAGTCGACGTCGCCAGGGTCCGCGCCGGTGAGCGGGTCGAGCAGGCCGTCGCGCGCTACCGCAGCAACCCCCACGTCGAGTACGCGGAGCCCAACTACAAGTTGTCCCTGGCCGCCACTCCGAACGACCCCTACTACCCGGGCAACGCTCTGGTCTCCGCCGACCTGTGGGGCCTTCACAACACGGGACAGCACTACGGGACCTCGGACGCCGACATGGACGTCCCCGAGGGCTGGGACCTCGCGGGCGTCGCCACCGGCTCCCCCTGGACCTCCGCCGGCTACACGGTCGGCATCGTCGACACGGGGGTTGACGCCTCCCACCCCGACCTGTCCGGCAGGCTCGCCTCCGGCTGCTTTAGCGCCCTCACGGGCACCGGGTCGCTTCTGGCCGGCTGCCAGGACCTCCACGGTCACGGCACGCACGTCAGCGGCACCGTCGCCGCGGCCGCCAACAACTCCACCGGCATCGCCGGTGTCGCCCCGAACTCGCGGGTCCTGATGTGCAAGGCGCTGGACGACACCGGCAGCGGCTGGACCAGCGACATCGCGGCCTGCATCAACGACTTCGTCACGCGCAGGGCGACGCTGGACCTGAGGGTCATCTCCCTGAGCCTCGGCGGCGGCGGCGGCAGCACCCTGGAAAGCGCCGTCAACAACGCCCTGAGCAACGGGATCCTGGTCGTCGCGGCCGCCGGAAACGACGGCAACACCACGCTCAACTATCCGGCCGCCTACGCCAGCGCCGTCTCGGTCGGCGCCGTCGACCGGACGGGGGCCAAGGCTTCGTTCTCCAACTTCAACGAGGACGTCGAGCTGTCGGCCCCGGGCGTCTCCATCGTCTCCACCGTGCCCGGCGGCGGCTACGGCTCCTGGAGCGGGACCTCGATGGCCACCCCGAACGTCGCAGGCGTCGCCGCTCTCGTTTCCTGGAAGACGGGCCTCAAGGGCCAGGCGCTGCGCGACAAGCTGAACGCCTCGGTCGACGACCTCGGAGCGGCCGGCCGCGACAGCTCCTTCGGCTACGGCCGCACCAACCTGTGCAAGGCGCTCGGCGGATGCGGTGCGGCACCTGCCGCGACGCCCACACCGACACCGACACCGACACCGACACCCACCCCCACACCGACACCCACCCCGACCCCGACACCCACCCCGACCCCGACACCGACGGTTGCTCCCACTCCGACCCCGGCCCCCGCGACCGTCAGCGGCAAGACCTACAGGTACAGCAGGACCCGCAGCAACGTCACCGTCTCGTACAGCTCCTCGATCGCCAGCGGCTACACCACGTCCAACAGCTACGGCTCATACAAGCTGTCTCTAAAGCCCGCGACCTACACGATCAGGGCTAAGTACGGCACCACCACCTGCCGCGCCGGGAGCCGCACTGGCCCGACGTACGTCAGCTACTCACTGATCTCAGGCGCGGCCAGAACGGTCAACTGGTACTGCTAGACGCTTCCCGCGTCGAATGACAGAAGCCCGGCCCCCCTTGTGCGGGGGCCGGGCTTTTCGATTTGCGGACAACAGCCGCTAGAACGTCCTGGATGGGCAACGCTTCGCGCTGTTTCGCGGCGCTGCCGGCGGGCAATATCCACTCAGTCCCGCGACCACCGGTCGTGCCGCGCGCGGAAAGAGGCGCCTTGGCAAAGTCACAGACTGAAGAACTCGAGCACGCGCCTGCCGGTCGGGGGTCCCCGGAGCCGGTTCGGTTGGTAGACCGGCGCGGGGTCCGGGCCGGTGCCGTGGCTGTGGCCGTCCTGATCCTGCTCGGGACGGCCTTCCTGCTGTTGGGCCCCGGACGCGGAACCCGCCAGGACATCGCGAAGCAACGCCGCGACGTGGGGGCCCAGCGTGTGATCACGGGCGACCAGCTGGAGACGATCCGTGCGCAGCTGGAGACGACTCAGGCCCAGCTGGACGTCACGCGCAAGCAGCTGGAGATCGCGGAGAGCCAGCTGGCGACGTCACAGCGCGCACTGGACCTCACCGATCGCCAGGTGAAGCTGAGCGAGGAGACCGTCCGCATCCAGCGCGAACTGCTGCAGACGATCGAGATACAGCGTGAGCTCCTGCGGATCGCCCAGGCGACCCTGGCCGAGGTCCGGGATATGAACAGCAAGATCCCCAGACCCCCGCCGACGCCCAAGCCCTAGCCTTTTGGCCGCCCCGCCGTTGCGCTGGCTCCTGCTGCAGCTGCTTACGCCGTCCTTTCGTATCTGATCTCCACGCCCAGGGCCTCCTCGCCCGCGGGCGTGATGTTGAAGTGGGTGATCACGAGAGCGTCCGGGCCTGCCAGGTCCAGCTGGGTCCTCCATCCCCAGGTCTGATCTCCCG
Source organism: Actinomycetota bacterium (assembly GCA_035536535.1). NCBI lineage: Bacteria > Bacillati > Actinomycetota > Actinomycetota bacterium. The sequence continues at coordinate 70,158 of DATLNZ010000006.1, forward strand.
CGCCGTAGGAGCCCAGCACCGAAACCGGCGACTCCTCGCCCTCCCGGCCCAGGGACAGCATCGTGGCGGTGCCGTTGTGGAAGGAGTCCACCCAGGACATCGTGTGCCTCCGGGGGCCCAGGTCGAAGCCGTGGATGGCGCATCCGGCCAGCTTTGTCCCCTGGAAGCTGCCCTCGTAGCGGTGCATCGCGAACATCCCGTCCAGCAGGGGCGTTATCTCGCCTGCGACGGGTGAGTCGTCCGCCAGCTGACCGGGCTCCAGCCAGGTCCTGGCGCGGCCGCTCCACCGCCCCGCCATGAGGCCCAGCAGGTGGTGAGGCCCACCGGGCGAAAGCGACCGCTGAAGTTGTTCGTCCATATGCTCCCCGTGTCCCGTGAAGCGGCAAAGCTACCATCGGCGGCAGCGCATCCTGCGGGGGGTCGATCGCGGTGGCCGTTACGATTGGCCGATGCGAGCTGTGGTCACCGGCGGGGCGGGATTTCTTGGCTCCCATCTCTGCACCCGCCTCATCGGACGCGGCGACTCGGTGGTCTGCGCCGACAGCTTCCTCACAGGTGACCCCGACAACGTCGCTCAACTCGCGAATGAGCAGGGGTTCGAGCTCATGCGGGTGGACGTCACGGAGTCCCTCGACGTGGACGGACCCGTGGACCTGGTCCTGCACTTCGCGTCCCCCGCCTCGCCGGTGGACTACGCGGAGCTGCCCCTGGAGACGCTGCGCGTGGGTTCGGCAGGCACGGAGAAGGCGCTGGAGCTGGCCCGTGACAAGGGGGCGCGGTTTCTGCTCGCCTCCACGTCCGAGGTCTACGGCGACCCCGAGATCCACCCGCAGCCGGAAGGCTACTGGGGCAATGTCAACCCCATCGGCCCGCGCTCCGTCTACGACGAGGCCAAGCGCTATGCCGAGGCTCTGACCAGCGCCTATTCGCGAATGGGGGCCGTGGACACGAGGATCGTCCGCATTTTCAACACCTACGGCCCACGGATGAGGATGCGCGATGGCCGGGCCGTGCCGGCGTTTCTTTCCTCCGCCCTGGAGGGCCAGCCCCTGGTCGTGCACGGCGACGGGTCGCAGACCCGGTCCCTGTGCTACGTGGACGACCTGGTGGACGGAATCCTCGCACTCGCCGCCTCCGGCCACACCGGCCCCGTGAACATCGGCAACCCGCACGAGATGACTGTGCTGGAGCTCGCGAAGCTGATCATCGACGTGACCGGCAGCCGGTCGCCCATCGAGTTCGGCCCCCGACCCACCGACGACCCGACCCATCGGCGTCCCGACATAACCCTGGCCCGGTCGGTGCTGGGGTGGCAACCTTCCGTAGAGGTCGAGGAGGGGCTGAGGCGGACGGTGGACTGGTTCGCCGGCAGGATCCGGAGGGCGTCGGCGTGAGCAAGGTGGTGGTAATCGGCTGTGGCCACGTCGGACTGATCACGGCTGCCGGCTTTGCGGAGATAGGCCACGAGGTCGTGGGTGTGGACAACGACCCGCAGCGTCTCGAGGTCCTGCGCGCGGGGGCCCCGCCGTTCTACGAGCCGGGGCTGTCCGAGCTTCTGACCAGGCACCACGGCGGCCTTCTGACGTTTGAGGACGACCCTCGCGTGGCCCTTCAGGGAGCCGACGCCGCCTTCATCTGCGTGAACACGCCCCCCAGGAGCGACGGCCGGCTCAGCCTCGCCTTCGTGGAGCAGGCGACCCGAACGGTGGCCGAGGCCGCGTCGGGTCCGATCGTCATCGTCGAGAAGTCCACCGTCCCCGCCAACACCGCCCGCCGGGTGATGGACGTCCTGAAGGAGATGGGCCGCTACCCGGACATCGAGGTCGCGTCCAACCCGGAGTTCCTCAGGGAGGGCACCGCGGTCCAGGACACGCTGGAGCCGGACCGGATCGTAGTGGGGCTGGCCAACGGGGGCCGGGCGCGCAAGGTCCTGGAGGAGCTTTACGCGCCAATCGTGGACCGCACCGGATGCCCCGTGATCTTCACCGACCTGGACACGGCGGAGGTGACCAAGCACGCCTGCAACAGCTTTCTGGCGATGAAGATCTCGTACATCAACGCCGTGGCGGCTCTGTGCGAGAGGCTGGGCGCCGACGTGGAGGTGGTCGCCCGGGGGATGGGGATGGACCCCCGCATCGGGCCGCAGTTCCTGAAAGCCGGCATCGGATACGGCGGCTTCTGCTTCCCCAAGGACGTCTCAGGGTTTCTGACGCAGGCCCGTGACGCCGGAGTGGACTTCGAGCTGCTCGGCGAGGTCCGCAAGATCAATGCCGGCCAGCGGGAGCGACTGCTGGGCAAAGTCCGCCAGGCCGTCTGGAACCTGGAGGGCAAGAGGGTGGCTGTGTGGGGCCTGGCTTTCAAGCCGGGGACCGACGACCTGCGCGAGGCGCCGTCGCTCGAGGTGATACCGGCCATGCAGCGTGAAGGGGCCTCAGTGCGTGCGCACGACCCGGCGGTCGACGCCTCCGCGGCCGGCGCCTTCCCGGGCGTGGAGATCTGCGAAGACCCCCTGACCGCCGTCGAGGGGGCCGATGTGCTGGTGGTCCTAACCGACTGGCCGGAGTTCGAGTCCGTGGATCTGGGAGCCGTCCGCGGGGCCATGCGCAGGCCCGTGATCGTGGACGGGCGCAACGTGTGGCCGGTGGAGACGGTCGCCGACCACGGGTTCACCTACCTGTCGTTCGGACGTCCGGACGTGGTGGCGGGCGAGATCAGGCGGCCCTGACTTCGAGGGGACCGGTCAGCCCAGCAGGCCCACCAGCCTGCCGACCGCCCGTCCGAGCAGGCCTCGATCGCTCTGCCCCCGGGGTGGAGTCATGCTGACGACGGTGATCCTCCGCACTTCGGACCCGGGCGCCTCGGCGTTGCCCGCTGCGTCGACCGAGCGGGCCCGAACTTCGTAGGGACCGGCTTCGCCCGGCGCGGGAGCCCTCCAGGCGCACGAGCGACGGCTGCCGTCGCACGACAGGGTCGCCTGAATCTCACGCGGCACTCCTGAGGTGGGTGTCACCACGACGATTGTCCGCTGGACGCCCGACTGGTCGTCCACGACCCTTCCGGAAAATTCCGTGGGGGCGAACGAGGCGCCGTTGGGGGTCTCGATGGTTGTCACGGGAGCGGCTGTGTCGACCGCGGAGCGCTGCACCGGCGCAGGACCCGGGACCTGGACCCGGGACGGAGGGAGCGCCACGGGAACCGGGGCGGGCGCCACGGGCGTGGTGTCGGCCGCCAAAACCGGGACTTCCTCCGCCGCCGGGGCCGCCGGCTCTTCGATCGTGGGCCCGGACAGCGGGGCGGCGGCGAAGTCCGAAAGCGCGGCGATCGGACTGGGTATCAGCCCAAAGTTGGTGGCTGCCAGGACCGTGACCAGCAGCAACGCGAATGCGGTCGCGACCGCGTACCCCGTGTCCTGCCTGGTCCAGTCCATGCCGTTGCCTCCGTCCCCAGGATGGACCAGGAACGCGGGCTCGACCATGCCGAGAGGTGACTAGACGGCGTAGTCACAAAGGACTAGTCACCGAGACAGCGCGAGGCCGGCCAAGGGGCCGAAGACAAGGCAGTACAGCGCGAACGGCAGGAACGTGCGGGACCGCAGGTACCGCAGGAGCAGGGCCACGACCAGGTAGCCGGACACCAGGGCCGCCAGGAACCCCGCCACCTCGGCCCCCCCTAGTCCGTGGGCGACCACCTCCGGAAGCTCGAGTACGTTGGCGCCGGCGATGGCCGGAAGGGACATGAGGAAGGAGAACTCGGCCGCCGCGGGTCGAGAAAGCCCATTGACGAGCCCGGCGCTCATCGTCGCCCCTGACCGGGACACTCCGGGCAGTAGCGCGACACATTGGGCCAGGCCCATGGCGACGGCGTCGGTCGGCCCTGCCCTCTGGCGCATCGGGCGCGGGTCGCGGGGGCCGATCGTGCCGGAGGCCAGCTCCGCGACCACCAGCACGACAGCGGTAGCGATCAGACTGAAGGCAACAGCCGCGGGGCGTTCCAGCAGGCGTTCGAACGAAGCCTCGAAAGCCAGCCCCGCGACTGCGGCCGGGATGGTGGCCACGACCAGCAGCACCGCCAGGCGCCTGTCGCGTGGCTCCCCCCGGAAGACGCCCCGGACGATCCCCAGGACGCGCTTGAGGTAGTAGGCGAGCAGCCCGCAGAAGGTCCCCAGGTGCAGCAGGACGATAAAGGCGAGTTCCGGCGGCTCCCACCCCAGCAGCGCCGGCACGACCACCAGATGTGTCTTGGACGACACCGGCAGGAACTCGGTGGCCCCCTGGACGAGGCCGAGGATCGCTCCCTGCAGCCACGTCATGGTGCCGTTCTCCCAGCGGGAATCCGGAGGCCCTTCTTGCCAGGACCCTGTCCGGTGGCGTAGAGATTGGGTCCGCGTGCGGCACGCACGCGTCCGGTACAGGAGGGAAGGCGGACATGCTCAGGCGTCTGGTCGTCCTGCTTTTCATGTCTTTGGGTGTCGTGTTCCTGGCTTCCGCGGCCGAGGCGGCCGGCCAGGACTCGTTTGACCAGCGGCGCGCGGAGGTCGCGGCCCGGATCGCATGCCACCGTCAGGTGATCCGAGGCGGTCCCGCCTGCTCGGGCGACGCGAACCGCGCCACGGCTTCCAGCAAGGTCTCGAACGCGCAAGCCGCTCCCGTCGCCGCGGCGCAGGCCGCTCCCCGGGCGCAGGCCGCGGGCGGTCCCAAGCGGATCGTCATCTCCACCCAGACCCAGACGCTGAAGGCCTACGAAGGCGACCGGGTCGTCATGGACACTCCCGTGTCCACCGGGGCGCCCGGTTTCCCGACCCCCACCGGCACCTACTCGATCCAGTCCAAGGAAAAGATGCACTGGTCCACGCAGTACGGCGTGTGGATGCCGTACGCGATGAGGGTCGTGCGCGGCATCTTCATCCACGAGGTCCCGATCGATACGCAGGGGCGCCGGCTCGGTGGAGCTCTGGGCCAGGCTGCCTCTCACGGTTGCATCCGGGTGGGGGTCGGGCCCGCGCAGTCGCTGTACGAGTGGGCTGAGGTCGGCACGCCGGTCACCATCACCTGACGCAAATGTGGCAGCCCCTCTCCGGTCACGTGACCGGCCGGAGAGGTGTGCCCTCCAGAGCGCGCCCGCAATCGCACGCCCGCTCCGGCGCAATGGCCTCGACGCACGAGAAAAGGGCCTGACGAAGCTTGTCGAGGTTGGCCGAGAACACCCGGAACACCTCGTCCATGGTCACCGGTGCCGCCTGTGGGTCCTCTTTCAGCCCCACGTCGTAGTCGGTGATCAGCGACAGGTTCACGTAGCACAGCTCGAGCTCACGAGCGAGGTAGGCCTCCGGGTACTGGGTCATGTTGATGACCTCCCACCCGGCCGACCTGTACCAGGCCGACTCCGCGCGTGTGGAAAAGCGTGGGCCCTGCACGACGACCACCGTGCCCGTGTCGTGTACGCGCAGCCCAGCCCCGCGGGCGGCTGAAGCCGCAATCGCGCGCAACTCGGGGCAGTAGGGGTCGGCCCACGACACGTGCACCGAATGGGGGCCGTCGTGAAACGTCTGCACCCGGCCCGAGGTGCGGTCCACGACCTGGTCGCAGACGACCAGGTCACCGGGGCGGACGTGGGGCTGAAGGCTACCCGCCGCCGCGGGGCCGAGCACCCGCGTGACCCCCATCTCCGCGAGCGCCCACAGGTTCGCGCGGTAGTTGATCATGTGCGGTGGGACCTCGTGATGGGGTCCGTGACGGGGCATGAAGGCGACTTTGCGGCCGGCCACTTCGCCGGTAGACACCGGCCCGGACGGGGGCCCGTACGGCGTCTGGACTTCTTGGGTCCGCAGCCCTTCGGCCAGCGAGTACAGGCCGGAGCCACCGAAGATCCCGATCTCGGCGCGCACTAATCCTTCTTGGGAGGCTTTGCCTTGGACGACGGCTTGTCCGCCGGGGGTGCTTTGTCCGTCTTGTCTCCGGACAGGCCGGAGGAGCTTTCGGACTTGGAGCCGCCCGCTGTGTCCGCCTTGCCGCCCCCGTCGGATTTCGAGCCGCCTTCACCCCCAGAAGGGGAACTGTCTCCGGAGCGCGACGAAGACCCGGAGTCCGTCCGCTTCGGGGCGTAGTCGGTCTTGTGGAAACCGGGACCCTTGAGGACGATACCGACCGGCTGGAAGACCCTCTTCAGGGCGCCGCGGCAGGTCCTGCAGCGCTTGAGCGGGGGGTCGGACATCGACTGCACGACCTCGATGTCGGTCCCGCACTTCTTGCAGCGGTAGACGTACGTCGGCATGGACAGAGTATGACGGCGGCCGTTGAGTCCAGCCCAGCGGGTATGGTCGGATGCATCAGCCGGGTTCTTCCGGCTCCCCCGGGTTTTCGAGGAGGCAGCGATGAGGAAGCTGAAGCTTGCGGCCGTGGCGGCGATCGTGGCCGGCCTGAGCCTGTTCGGGTTCGTCCAGCCAGCGGGCGCCGTGTGCGGCGGAGGAGAGCCCGGCGGGGGCTGCTACTGCCCGGACATCCGGATTCCCAAGAAGGGCCCCATCATCACCTGCTGAGGCTCGCAAGCCACTGAACTTCCCGGGTCCGCGGCCGCTAT
>DATLNZ010000007.1 GCA_035536535.1 Actinomycetota bacterium
ACGTCCGGACTCGAGCTCGGCTCGGTCTCGATGGCCACCTACGCGTTCCGCGAGCGCGAGATGATCCTGGACGTCTTCCAGGCCGTCACCGGGCTACGGATGAACCCCGGTTACTTCCGTCCGGGCGGTCTTTCGATGGACCTGCCCGCGGAGGCCGAGGGCAAGATCCGCGAGCTTCTGCGCGTGCTCCCCGGGCGCTTCGACGAGTACGAGGCCCTGCTGTCCGCCAACCCCATCTGGGTGCAGCGCAACCGCGGCATCGGGATCCTGTCGGCCGCCGACGCCATCGCCTACGGGGTGACGGGGCCCCCGCTGCGGGCGTCGGGCGTCGACCACGACCTGCGCCGCAAGCAGCCCTACCTCGCCTACGACCGCTTCGACTTTGAAGTGCCGATGGGAGAGAACGGCGACTGCTACGACCGGTACCTCGTGCGCATGCGGGAGCTGCGGCAGTCGCTGCGGATCATCGAGCAGGCCCTGGACGGGATGCCGTCCGGACCCGTCCGCGCGCAGGGAAAGCTCTCACCGCCTGACCGCGATCGGATCAACGTGTCGATGGAGGCGTTGATCCACCACTTCAAGCTGTACACCGACGGCCCCCACGTGCCCGCCGGCGAGGTGTACGTGCCGGTCGAGTCGCCCCGCGGAGAGCTCGGCTACTACGTGGCCTCCGACGGGAGGGGACGGCCCTGGCGGGTGCGCATCCGGCCCCCGTCCCTGATGAACCTCCAGGCGATGCCTCTGATGTGCCCGGGGCACCTGCTCGCCGACCTCATCGCGATCCTGGCGTCAGTGGACCCGGTGATGGGAGACGTAGACCGCTGATGCCGCTGTCGCAGGAGTTCCACGATCGCGCCCAGCAGCTGCTCGCGCGGTATCCCGTGAAGCGGTCCGCGCTGCTCATGGTGCTGCACGACGCGCAGGACGATGCGGGGTTCCTGTCGCCCGAGGTGATCCGTGAGGTCGCGTCGGTGATGGGGCTCACGGCGGCCGACGTCGCCGGGGTGGCGACCTTCTACACGATGTACAAGCTGTCCCACCCGGGACGCTGCCTCATCAGCCTGTGCACGAACGTGTCCTGCGTCATCAAGGGAGCCGACGAGGCCGCAGCCAGGCTCACGGAGCTCGTCGGCCCCGAGGGCCAGACCACGGCGGACGGATTGATGTCCTGGGAGCAGGTCGAGTGCCTGGCGTACTGCAGCGCGGCCCCTGCTGCGCAGGTGAACTATCGCGACGTTCCGCACCTGACCGCCGACCGGGTCGAGACGCTGTGCTCGCAGCTTCGCGCCGGCCGCTCAGTCGATGAGGTCCTGCAGGCGATGCGCACGGAGGAGGCGGCGGGTGCCTGAGACGCCGGAGGTGATCTTCCGCAGGCGCAACGTGCCGGAGTCCTGGACGCTTCGCGCCTACCTGGACACCGGTGGCTACGAGGGGCTCAAGGCGGCGGTGGCGATGAGTCCGGCCGACGTTATCCGCATCGTGGACGAGTCCGGACTCCGCGGCCGCGGAGGCGCGGGATTTCCCACCGGGCGCAAGTGGTCGTTCATACCGAAGGACTCGCCCAAGGCCCGCTACGTCGTGTGCAACGGCGACGAGGGGGAGCCGGGGGCCTTTCACGACCGCGAGATGATGGAGGTCGACCCCCACGCGCTGCTCGAGGGGATGGCCATCGCGTCATATGCGATAGGCGCCCGCACCGCATTCATCTACTGCCGCGGCGAGTTCCTGCTCGCCTACGACCGGCTCGAGCGCGCCATCGCGGAGGCGAAGGAGGCGGGCTACCTGGGCGACCGTGTCTTCGGATCCGACCACTCGATCGAGATCGTCACCCACCGGGGCGCCGGCGCCTACATCTGCGGCGAGGAGACTGCGCTGCTGGAGTCGTTGGAGGGCTACCGCGGGATGCCGCGGACCCGGCCCCCGTTTCCGGCCATCGAGGGTTTGTACGCATCGCCGACCGTGGTGAACAACGTCCAGACGCTCATGGCCGTGCCGCCGATCATCACCAACGGTCCCGCCTGGTTCCGTCAGTGGGGGACGGAGAAGTCCCCCGGCACCATCGTGGTCAGCGTCTCCGGCAACGTCCGCAGCCCGGCGAACTTCGAGGTGCCGATGGGGACAACGGTCCGGGAGCTGATCGAGCTAGCCGGCGGTGTGGACGACCGCGGCCTCAAGGCCTTCGCCCCCGGGGGGTCCTCCACGCCCATGCTCCTGGAGGAGCACCTCGACACCCCGATGGACTACGAGTCGATGATCGCCGCGGGGTCGGTGCTCGGAGCGAGCGCGAT